>JAJZYO010000197.1 GCA_021798075.1 Actinomycetes bacterium | reverse complement strand
GGACATGCCAGCTCGACGACGCTCCCCTCGTCCCCCAAGACTTCGCCGGCGGTGACCTCGTCGCCCAACACGGTGGGCTCCAGCACTACCTCCGTTCCGGCGACGACAACGCCGGCGACGACAACGCCGGCGACGACAACGCCGGCCACGACGGCCCCGACCACGGCACCGCCGACCACCCGCAAGTCGCCGGCGACGACCGTACCCGTGACGCACACTCTCACCAGCACGTCGACTACACGGCGTGAGACCACCCCGTCCTCCACGACTTCGACCTCCGTATGGACCGGGCTCGGCCCGACGCCCATCGTGCCCGTGCCGACCACGGCGGCCAGCGAGACCACGACCTCTACTGCCGTTAGCGGCACGGGCTCGCCGGCGGGGGCCACGGTGCCCGCCAACGCGGCAAGCACGACGACCGAGAGCGGCACCTCGAGCCAGGTGGCCACCACCACCACCACCACCACGGCCCCGACCGCGACGACCTCGCCGCATGACGCCGCCGGCACCACCAGTACGACCGGCGCGGAGGCGGCCGGCGCGACCACGACCGGAGTGGTGAACGGCACCTGGGGGACGCTGGCATCCCTGACCGGCGGTACGGCGAGCACGACCACTACGACGAGCACGACCACCGGGACGTAGGGCCCGGCTCCGGGTGCGTTCCGGCCTGGGGCGGGCAGCTGGGGGCTCGCCGGCGTCGCGGCAGTTTGCAGGTGCGTCCCCTTCTCCTGGGTGCTCCCGCCCTGTGGGTAATCCCGAGTGTGCCGGGTGCACCGCCGGTACTCCCGGGTGCCTCACGCCCTGTGGGTAATCCCGGCTCTTCCCGTCTCCCAGGTGCAGCGCCGGTCTTCCGGGTGCACCGCCCGTCTTCTGGGTGCAGCGCCGGTCTTCTGGGTGCATTTCCGCCTTCGGGGTGCAGTGGGCGTCCTCTGAGCGCGCTGTGGTGCACCCGGTTGACGAAAGCGCACCCAGATACGAGCTGTCAGGCCGAACTGGGCGTGCCGAAGCGTCGCACTTCCGGGCCGGCGAAGCCACAGGGCAAGGCCACAGGGCAAGGCCACAGGGCAAGGCCACAGGCCGCACGCCGGCGCCGGCACTCCCCACCACAGGCGCCGGTGTCACCCCCGCCCTGCGCCGGCAGAG
Source organism: Actinomycetes bacterium (assembly GCA_021798075.1). The sequence continues at coordinate 3,794 of JAJZYO010000197.1, read as the reverse complement.
GGCCGTCCAGGCAGAGCGCTAGATTTGAGCCCTCGTGGGAGAGCCCTACCAGTTGCCGGCGACACGAGGGTTCGCCCGGCCGGGTAGCCGAGTCGCTGGCATGGAAGCGGGCGTGGCCCAAGAGGCGGTGCTCGCCGGCGCCTCAGGTACCGACACCCCACCGCGACCGGTGCCTGCAGTCTCCTTGGGCCAGCGGCCCATGCACCGCCTCGAAAGAGCGCCGCAGTCCTTGGTCTGGACGTGGTCGGCCTCTTTCCTGGTGCTCTTCGTCGCTGTAGCCGCTTGGAGCTTCGCCAGCCCGCTGGGTTCGGGCCCTGACGAGCCGGCGCACTTGGACAGGGCCGTCTCGCTCGTGCGTGGCCAACTGCTCGGGGCCCCGTTGCCCCACCCCACGGAGGCCCAAAAATCCTACGTGACGGTCCGGGTCCCCGAGGTCTTCGCCGACCTGGCCAACGACGTGGGCTGCTTCCAGTTCAAGCCGGCGGTCCCCGCCGGCTGCCAGAAACCCCTCAATGGCTCGACCAAAGACGTGCTCACCCAGACCTATGTCGGGCGCTACCCACCCCTCTACTACGCACTGGTGGGCCTGCCGACCCTGGCGCTCGTGTCGGTCAAGGGTATCTACGGAGCCCGCCTGGTGAGCGGGGCCCTGTCGGCGGCTTTCCTCGCCCTGGCAGTGACTTCGCTCCGGAGGTGCCGGGGAACGCCTCTGCTCGGGGCCGGATTGGCCGTTGGCGTTACCCCCATGGCCCTCTACCTGGCGGCGATCATAAACCCGAACGGGTTGGAGGTTGCCGCTGCCGTCAGCGCCTGGGTCGCCGCCATGGCGCTTGTGTCCGAACAGCCCACACGGACGAGCCCGTTCGTCGTGAGCGCCCTCGGCATATCGGTCGTGGCTCTCTTGCTCACGCGGGCGCTGTCCCCGCTCTGGGCGCTGGCAACCCTGGTCGCAGTGGGCATGTTGAGCCGGTCCGGTTCCTGGCGTGCGCTGCTCCGCCGCTGGTACACCCAGGCGTGGCTGGCCGTATGTGCGGTAGCCGCGGTGGCTGCGCTCGCTTGGGACCTTTGGGCGGACCCCTTCCTCACCGAACCTGGTACGCGTATCGCCGCCCACACAAGCGAAGGCAGGGTGGTCGCACTCGCGGTAGAGCGCCTCGACCTGATTATCACCTCCAGCATCGGCTATTTCGGCTGGCTGGACAGCCCTTCGCCGGAGGGCGTCATTGTCAGCTGGTTGGCCGTGTTCGGTGCGGTGGTCTTGGCCGGCGCCTGCCTCGGGCGTGCCCGGGAAGTGCTCGTGTTGGCCGGCACACTGGCGGCCTGGGTCGCCCTCCCGGTCGCGGTGGCCATATCACAGGCCCGCACAGAGGGGATATTGGGCCAGGGCCGCGACTATCTGGGCCTGGCCGTGGGCATACCGATCGTGGCCGGCGCCATCGCCGGCGAGCGCTTTGCCGACAAGGCCCGGTCGCTACGCCTGGTGAGCATCGCCGTAACAGTCCTGATTGCCTGCCAGGTCGCCGACTTCTATGCAGCCATGCGGCGGAACACCGTGGGGATCAATGGCCCACTCGATGCCTTTGCGCATGTCCCTGGCGGATGGAGCCCGCCCGTCCCCGGCATCGTCCTATTTGTGGTCTTCGCGCTGGCTATGGTCGGTTTTGGCCTTCTCCTGCGGCGCTCAGCCCGTAACCAGAGCGGGGCAGGGATAATCGACGAGGTCATGATAATTTGAGTTGAGTTATCGTTCTTCAGCTAGCCCAACGTTTTATCCGTTAGCTGAGGACAACCACGTCGAGCCCACCGAACTGGCGAAAAGCGACGTCAGTGGTGACAAGGCGATAACCGGCGCCGAAGGCGAAGGCCGCCAAGTAGGCATCCATCCATAACTTGGGTGAGCAGGTGTCGCGAGCGCCGAAATGTTCCCAGTGGCCCTCCAGGCCGACCGGCTCAGGGTAAGCGGCCCAAACTCGGTCGTCTGACACTAGCTCCCGGAAAACAGACCAGGCCTCCTGGTTGGAGAGAGCCCGGTTGCCGTACGGCGCCAAGACGGCCTCGGTTGTGAGAAGCCGGAGAAGCGACTGCTGTACCGAGCGGCAAAGCACGAGGGACCGCGGCTCATCGACTCGGGCCAACCAGGCCGAGGCGGCGCCATGGTGCACATGCTTGGACAGGACAAGTGCGAGCCATACATTGACGTCTACGAGGTTCAAGCCCGGGCCTGCGCGATGCTTGCCTCTTGGGCCAGGAGGATCTCCGCTGCCCGTTCGGGCGTGACCTCCTCACCGGGAGAGGCGCCGTGGGCGCACTCGACGAGGGGAAGCCTCACTCGAGCCCGGACGTGGCTGCCGGCACCCCCGGGACGCTCCAAACCGGCCCGCAACACGTCGGACACGACATCTTTCAACTTGCGTCCCTCGCGCGCGGCCTGGATATGAAGCGCCCTCATCAAGTCGTCCGGAAGGTCGAGCGTAGTGCGCATATACACATCATAGCATAACGGTGCTTCTCTGGAGCGCGATAAATGTGTATCCGATGTCGCTTTACTGGCCCCGAAGAGTCGTTGTTGACACTGTTCTCTGGAGCGTCCACGACGTCGCGTGAGCCGTCGGCGGGAGGGCCCAGCCCTCGGCCTCGCTGACGACACGCACCGAGAGCGCCTCGAGCTCCTCGACCAGTTCTTTGAGCCGGCGGCTGTTGTCGAACAAGGGCTTGTAGCGCTCGGCCTGTTCGGAGCTCAGGGTGCGGGTGACGGTCTTGCCGTCCACCCGACGGGTCCACGAAGGGTAGGGCCCGTGGAGCTTTTCGGGGCCCGTGTGGCAGGCACAGCCCTTGCTCCCGCAGCGGGTCGTGCGCTGTACGAGGCTCCCTGGGAGGCAGAGGCCGACCTTGGCGACCTCGGCCATGATCTGGCGGCGTCGGGACTCAGCTTCTCTTGGTGACATACCGCCTTGCTAGTGCCCAGGTGGGATCCACCTCCCGTGAGCTTGAAGTCGCTACGCTTCATGCCCATGCCCGACTCCCCACCGAAGGTGCGCCTCGGGACCGGAACCCCGCCCCCCGGGCCGCTTTGTGCGTGCGTGGCAGCTCACGCCCTCCCCGAGGCCCACGGACCTGGTTGCGACCGGTCCCTTCACCCCTACGTCGGCTTCGACAGCTGGGCCCTCGTAAAAGCGGCCGTCAAGTACCTCTCCGGTTCGCGTGGCGGTCCCCCCGGGGACGCCAGGGCGGAGCTCTCGTGCCTCGTGAGCTTGGCCGCCGAAGCCCAGAGCCAATTACCCGAGGCCATCTCCGACGCGAGGGAACAGGGCGACAGCTGGGCCGAGGTCGCCTCCCGGCTCGCCGTCGCCCCCTCCACCGCCCGGCGCCGCTATGGCGGCTACGCCTGCTGGAGGGCCGGCTTGGGCTTCATGGAGGAGGGTTAGCGGTGCGTGCCCAGCCGGTAGTCATGCCGGACGGGGAGGAGTCCTGGACCGTCATCGACGAAGCGGGCGACGTCGTAGCCCCGGCGGAGGAGTACCTGGCCCACCTCCAAGCCCTCGGCCGCTCACCCACGACGGCCCGGGCCTACGCGTTCAGCCTGCAGTTCTGGTTCGAGTTCCTCTCCGCTGCCCGAGTCGCCTGGGACGAGGCGAGGGCCGAGCACGTGAGCCGTTTCGTCGCCTGGCTCCGTGCCCCCGCCCCGAACGTCGTCGTGCTGGAGGGGGGCAATGCCCGGCGCGCAGCCCCGACCGTGAACCGGCACCTGGCGGCGCTGTTCTCCTTCTACGACTACCACGCGAGGAACGGCGTCG
>JAJZYO010000196.1 GCA_021798075.1 Actinomycetes bacterium | reverse complement strand
GCGGACGTTCCTGGAGGCAGCGTTAGTGGGGCCTTGAGCGCGGCCCCTCGGCTTTTGGAGGTCCTCGGCAAGGCGGCCGACGCCGTATCGGAGGCGCTGGCCGGCCAGGAGGACTGGGGGTTGACGGGCCGGCGGGACGGCGAGTACCGCCATGACGTCGTCGCCGACGCTGCGGCTCTCCGCGTGCTCGAGGCGTCCGGGCTCGGTGTGTTCTCGGAGGAGTCCGGGCTCCACGACGGGGGCAGGGAGGTACTCGTCGTGGTGGACCCGGTCGACGGTTCGACCAACGCATCGCGGGGCCTTCCGTGGTGGGGGGTGAGCCTCTGTGCCCTGGACGCCTGCGGCCCGGCGGCTGCGGTGGTGGCCAACCTCAGCACCGGTGAACGCTTCGAAGCGGCAAGGGGCGAGGGGGCACGGCGTAACGGCCAGGCCATTTCACCGACCGTGGCCAAGCGTATTGCCGGCTCCGTGCTCGCCTTCAACGGTTACCCAGCGGCACACTTGGGCTGGGCCCAGTACCGCTCCCTCGGAGCCGCGGCCCTCGACCTCTGCGCGGTCGCCTGGGGTGCCCTGGACGGCTTTGTGGACTGCAGCGCAGACGGCCTGGCGCCGTGGGACTACCTGGGGGGAATGCTCGTGTGCCGCGAAGCAGGAGCCGTAGTAGCCGAAGTCTACGGGCGCGAACTGGTCCTACGTGGCCCGGGGGAGCGCAGGTCCCTTGTCGCCGCGGCGACGGAGGAGCTGGCCAGCGAACTGTTGGCCGCCCGCCAGGCCTTCGACGCGAGAAAAATCAGTTGACTTCCCCGCGGCGACGTGGTGGCATGGTCAGGTAGCAGTAGAGCGCGCCCGGAAGGAGGACAGCACGGTGAGCAGCATGCAAGGACCGAGGCTGTTGGTGGCGCGTCCCCGGGGCGGAGGGCGTCTTTCGGGCTGGCAGCCGACCACGGTGAAGCCGACCACTGTGCCACCGGTCACGGCCCGAGCCACCCATCCCAATACCACCGGCCTCATTGGGGCCCCCGCCCGGGATCTCTTTATGTCCAAGTGGTACTGCAACCCTGAGCGGCCCATGAGCCAGAGCGAGCGATTACCGAGTTGACCTCCTGCTCGCTGCAAGGCTCTAAAGGCCGCCGGGGCGCACCCGGCGGCCTTTCTTTTTTCCCCAGGAGCCGCGCAGCAGCAGGACTTGAAACGACGAACAAGCGAAAGGAACCGTGAAGATGTTCGCCTATAGCTGGGACGTCAGCGACTACGACTTTGGTGAGCCGGAGGAGCCCGATTGGCAGGACGCGGCCTGCCGTGACGGCTCGGGGGCGCTCACCGCTGTTTTCTTCTCGGACGAGGTGGCGGACATCGAGTTCGCCAAGGGCCTCTGCGCGGGCTGCGACCTGGTGGTCCCGTGCCTAAAGGGCGCGCTCGCCCGGCGCGAGCCAGCCGGCGTCTGGGGCGGCCACCTCTTTGTGGAGGGCCAGGTGGTCGCGTTCAAGCGCAAGCGCGGACGCCCGAGGAAGACCACTTCGATTGCGCCGGCCCCGATTGCGCCGGCCCCTATTGCGCCGGCGCCGGCCGCCCTCGTCCGCCCGCCGGAGGAGAGGAAGAGCGCCTAAAAGGGGCCGCCCGGACAAGGCGGGCGCCCCTTGGCGCTCGGGCGCTACGATGAAGCGCTCGGGCGCTTAGCTCAGTTGGAAGAGCGTCGCCCTTACAAGGCGAAGGTCGCGGGACCGAGGCCCGCAGCGCCCACCACAAAGGCAGGCTTAGAACTGGCGAGAGCCGAGGTTACACCGGGAATTGTAATTGGTCGCGTTGTCCAGTACCCTGGGTATTGATGTCCGCGTGCAGGTGCGCGGCCAGAGCAAACCGAAAGGGGTTTAATAGTGGCCCGGATCACGCAAGTAGTGGTTACTTGCGACTTGGAAGACGGCGAAGTCAGCGCCTCGGATTCGATATCGTTCATCTACGGCGGAAAGACATACACGCTCGACCTTTGCAAGAAGCACCTCGAAGAAGTGAAGAGCGCATTGGAGACCTATGCCCAGGCCGGCCATCAGGTCGGTCGAGGCGGGCGCGGCCGGCGCCGTGCCGTTGGTGCAGGGCGCGGCGGGCGTTCGACGCGGCCGGCAGCAGCGGGGCGCGGTGAATCTCAGGCCGCTATCCGCGAATGGGCGCGAGCCCAGGGTTATGCGGTCGGGGACCGGGGGCGTATACCAGGCGAAGTTAGGGCTGCCTACGACGCCGCCCAGAAAGGTGGCCGGCGGCGCTGACAGCCCCGCTAGTTGCCGCCCGGTGGGAGGGGCCCACGCCATGATGCGCGTCATGGTGTAGGGTCCTTTTGGCTGGCATGGAGGCCCTCGTGAAGTTAGGTGTGCCAAAAGAAATAAGAAGTGGGGAAACGCGCGTCGCGCTTGTCCCGTCAGAGTTGTCCCGCCTTGGTGGCGTCGAAGTCCTGGTGCAGCGTGGGGCCGGTGACGATGCGCGTTACTTCGACGCCGACTACGAGGCTTCGGGGGCAACGATTTTAGCCACTGCTGAAGAGCTTTATTCCTCAGCCGACGTTGTTGCCAAGGTGCAGCCTCCCACCCCCGAAGAGGTGGGGATGTTGTCAGAGGGTTCGTCGTTGCTTTCTTTCTTGGCGCCGGCCGCTTACCTGGACGTCGTGGCGGCATTGGCGGAGCGCAAGGTGACGGCGTACAGCTTCGAATTGGTCCCCCGGACAAGTCGCGCCCAACCGATGGACGCGCTGTCGTCGCAGGCCACTGTGGCTGGTTACCGGGCGGCCTTGGTGGCAGCCAACAAGCTGGGCAAGTTTTTCCCCTTGCTGATGACGGCCGCAGGGACGGTGCCGCCGGCGCGTTGCCTCGTCATGGGGGCGGGCGTGGCCGGCCTCCAGGCTATTGCCACGGCTCGTCGGTTGGGAGCAGTGGTGAGCGCCTACGACGTGCGCAGCGCCGCCAAGGAAGAGGTGAAAAGTGTCGGGGCCACCTTCTTGGAGCTCGCTCTCGAAGCCCAAGAGGGCGAGGGCGGTTACGCTTCGGCGCAGTCGGAGGAGTTCCAGGCGCGCCAGCAGGAAATGATCGCGACTCACGTGGCGGGTTCTGACGTAGTGATAACGACTGCGGCGGTGCCGGGACGGCGCGCGCCGGTGCTGGTCAGCAAGGCAATGGTAGAGGCGATGAGGCCTGGGGCGGTCATCGTCGACCTTGCCGCGAGGAGCGGTGGTAATTGCGAGCTGACCGTGGACGGCCAAGAGCTCGACCATGGCGGCGTCTTAGTGGTCGGGGCAGGTGACCTGGCAACCTCGATGCCCACGCACGCGAGCCTCCTCTACGCGCGCAATGTGAGCTCTTTTGTGAGCCTGTTGGTGAAGGAAGGACGGCTGGCCCCGGACTTCTCCGACGAGATCATCGACAAGAGCCTTGTCACCGTCGCCGGCGCGGTACATCACGAGCCCACCCGAGCTGCCCTGGAGGAAAAGCAGTGATCACGGACTCTGTCACCTTGCTGGTCATTTTCGTGCTGGCCGCGTTCGTGGGTTACGAGGTGATCTCCAAGGTCCCCTCGATCCTGCACACACCGCTCATGTCGGGCAGCAACGCCATCCACGGGATCATCCTCGCCGGAGCGATGGTCGTCGCCGGCTACGCTCACGGCACGTTGCAGACCATCCTCGCCGCTGTCGCTGTCTTCCTCGCCACGGGCAACATCGTCGGTGGAGCTGTGGTTACCGACCGCATGCTCGGCATGTTCAAAGGACGCCAGCCCGGACGGCCGGGTGGGGGTGCGGCCAAGGAGGGCGGTGCCGAAAAAGCCGGCGCTGACAAGGCAGCCGGCAGATGAACAGCTACCTGGCCGTCTCGGTCAGCCCTCACACCTTTACTTGGCTGTACCTGCTCGCGGCGGTGTTCTTCATCCTTGCGCTGAAGGCGCTGTCTTCCCCGAAGCAGGCCCGTTACGGGATGTGGATCGGGATAGTCGGGATGGTCATCGCCGCGGCCATTACCTGGGTGGCCCAAAAGGCGAGCCACGATTGGGTGATAGCCGTAGCGTTCGTGGCTGGTGCCGTGGTCGCGGTGCCGGCGGCGCGGTTCATACAGATGACGGCGATCCCCCAGATGGTCGCCATCTTCAACGGTGTCGGTGGTGGCGCGGCCGCGACGGTCACAACTGTCGAGTTCCTTCACGACGGTGCTTCAGGGATCGGCCCCTCCCATGCGGTCGAGGTGATCTTCGGCGTGGCCATCGGTTGCATCTCCTTCTCGGGAAGCATGCTTGCCTTCGCCAAGCTTCAGGGCATAATGACAGGCACCCCCATTACGTACCGCGGCCAGCAGTTCGCAAACGGCATTGTGCTGGTGGTCGTGGTGGGCGCCTCCGTGGCGACTGTCGCCGACCCTCGTGATATTTGGCTGTTGATAACTGCGCTTGCGGCACTCGCGGTCGGGGTGGGGATCGTGCTCCCGATCGGAGGCGCGGACACACCCGTGCTCATATCTCTGCTCAACGCGTTCACAGGCCTGGCCGTCGCGGCCGACGGTTTCGCGCTGGACAACCTGGTCCTGATAGTCGCAGGCACGCTGGTGGGCGCGTCGGGCAGCCTCCTCACCAAGCTCATGAGCGACGCCATGGGACGTTCGTTGCCCAATATCTTGTTCGCGGCCGTAGGCTCGACGGTGACAGCCGGCGCCGGGCCCGGCGCCGGGGGCGAGCGCAGCTACCGCTCCGGGGACCCCACCGACGTTGCGACACTGCTCGCCTACTCGCACAGGGTGATGATGGTGCCCGGTTACGGCCTGGCGGTCGCACAGGCGCAGCAAACGATCGTCGAGCTCGCCAAGGCGCTCGAGGCACGCGGGGTGAGAGTGACATATGGCATCCACCCGGTCGCCGGGCGCATGCCGGGGCACATGAACGTGCTGCTCGCCGAAGCCAACGTCCCCTACGAAGAACTTGAAGAGATGGAACAG
>JAJZYO010000195.1 GCA_021798075.1 Actinomycetes bacterium | reverse complement strand
CCTTCCCTCTTCTCGTGTCGGCTCAGGCCATCTGGAAAGAAGCGGGCTTCTCGGCGATCATCTTCGTGGCCGCCATCGCCGGCTTGAACCCCGAGCTTTACGAAGCGTCGGCCGCCGACGGTGCCGGCCGCTGGCGCCAGATATGGCACGTGACGCTGCCTGGCATCATCCCCCTTGCGGTGCTGCTCATGATCCTAAACCTAGGGAGCGCGCTCAGCTTCGGCTTCCAGCAGATGTTCCTCCAGCTGGGTGCGGTCGGCACCGGGGCTGCTCAGGTCCTCTCCGTTTACGCCTACCAGTACGGCATCGTCCAGGGCCAGTACAGCTACGGGACGGCCGCAGGCATGTTCATTAGCGTCGTCTCGGTCGTCCTGCTCCTCGGTGCCAACTGGTTGGCGCACCGCTTCGGGCAGGCCGGCTTCTATCAGAGCGACAGGTCGAGGAGGAAGATGCTCGCCCGATGAGCGCTGTTACTGCTGGTGCCAACACCGCGCCCTTCGCGTACCCCACCAACAACAAGCGCCGGCGCGACCCGCGCCGGCCCGCCTGGGAGACGCCGCCGACACGGACCGGCCAGGGGATAAAGGCTGGCGTGCTGGCCCTCTACATGGCCCTCATCCTGGGGCCGCTCTACATAGTGGCCATCACGAGCATCTCGACCCAGGGAATGATCAACAAAGCGGGCGGCCTCGTGGTCGTACCGGGCGGCATCACGTTCAATGCCTATCGCCTTATATTCTCCGGCGGCGTCGTCGCCCGCGCCGCGGTCATATCTGTCGCCATCACCGCCGTCGGGACCGCCTTTTCCATGGTGGTGACCGTCCTGGCCGCGTACGGGCTCTCCCGGAGCGGCTCGTTCGGCCACAGGGTCATCCTCGCCGTCATGATGTTCACGATGTTCTTCTCGGGCGGCCTCATCCCGTTCTTCCTCGTGGTCTCCGACCTGGGCGGCTACAACCAGTACTGGTCCCTCATCGTGCCGACCGCGCTCAGTGTCTTCAACATCCTCATAATGCGCCAGTTCTTCTCGACGGCAGCCGTCGAGCTGATCGAGAGCGCCCGCATCGACGGGGCCGGAGAGTGGAGGATCCTGACCAGGATCATGCTTCCCATGTCGAAGGCCACGATGGCGGTGATCGCGCTCTTCTACGCAGTCGGCTACTGGGACTCGTGGTTCAACGTGCTCTTGTTCATGCCGGCCGAGAGCCAACGCTGGCCTCTCTCCTACGTTCTTTACCAGTACGTGACCCTTGGCCAGTCCTTCGCGGGTAGTGGCATAAACTCGGGCCAGTACTTCGGTCACCAGCCGCTCGCCCCCCTTTCGCTCCAGATGGCGATCGTCATGATCGTGGTCCTGCCGATATTGATCATCATGCCGTTCGTCTCCAAGTACTTCTCCAAGGGCGTGCTGCTCGGGGCGATAAAAGGGTGAGCCAGCCGTGGGCGGCACCTACAGCTGACCGCGCGGCCCCGGCGGCGAGCGCGCCGGGGGGGCTGCGCCTACGCGACCGCCCCAACGGCTACTTCTACACCCGCCCACCGGCACTTGTCCCGGCCGAGCCGCGGACCGTCGAGGCGCTCGGCGACATGGCCGTGGCAAAGCAACTGCCCGGCGGGTTGCTCCTCCAGGGCGAGACCGTTGCGGGTACCCCTGTCCAGTTGGCCCTCCGCCTCGTCGGCTCCCCGCCGTTGCTGCGCTGCACACTGTGGGCCAGCGGATCTGAGCCACCGCAGCCTCTCCTTGCCAAGCCGCTCGCACCGAGCAAAGCCCGGACGTTGCTCTTCCCCGAGAGGGCCGAGCTCGCCGTCGCGGACGTCCGCGTCGTTGCAGACCTGGCCCCTTTCCGCCTAGTTGTCACCGCCGGAGGCATCGTGCTCGAAGAGGACCGTTCCACGAGCGACCCCAACGACACGCTCCTCGTCCTACCTCTCGGCTTCACGCGGCTGGCTGGCGGGGTGCCGCCCACGGCGTTCCACGAGACCTTCTTCGCCGAACCTGACGAGCACTTTTGGGGCCTCGGCGAGAAGTTCACGGCTTTCGACAAACGGGGCCAGCTCGTGTCCTCTTGGAACCAGGACGCTCTCGGCTGCGCTGACGAGACGAGCTACAAGAACGTGCCTTTTTTCATCTCGAGCCGCGGCTACGGCATTTTCGTGGACACGACGGCCTACGCCGAGTTCGACATGTGCCATTTCACCCAGGGGTCGTGGTCGGTCGTCGTGGCGGACGCCGCCTTGGACTATTACATCTTGTTCGGGACGCCCGAGCAATGCCTCTCGCACTACCAGCGCCTCGTCGGCGGGCCCGAGGTGCCGCCCCCATGGGCTTTTGGCACCTGGATATCGACGGGCTTTTCCTCCGACTCCGCCGAACGCGCCCGGCGGCGCCTAGCCGAGATCGAGATGCACCGGGTCCCATGCGACGTGCTCCACCTCGACACCTATTGGCAGCGCTTCGGTTGGTGGTCGGACTTGAACTGGGACACGGACGCGTTCCCCGACCCGGCTGGCTTCCTCGCCGACGTGCACGCGGCGGGGCTCAAGGCCTCTTTGTGGGTCAACCCGTACATCGGCGTGGGGAGCCCCCTGTTCGAGGTCGGGGAAAGCAAGGGCTACTTCTTACGTCAGAGCGACGGCACGACGTGGGTTGGTGAGCTGTGGGGGAGCTACCACCCGCCGGTGGCGATAGTGGACATGACCAACCCCGAGGCCGTGGCGTGGTGGACCGCGCGGCTGAGGGAGCGCTTGGACGACGGCGCGGACGTGTTCAAGACAGACTTTGGGGAAGCGATACCCACCGAGACCGTCTCCTACGACGGGACCCCTGGCGCCCTTCTCCACAACCGCTACCCGCTTTTGTACAACGACGCCGTCCAGGGCGCGCTGCGGGCGGCCGGCAGGGAGAGGCCATTTGTCTGGGCGCGCTCGACCTGGGCTGGCGGTCAGCGCCACCCGGTGCAGTGGTCTGGCGACTCCAACGCCACGTGGCAGGACCTGGCGGCCACGCTGCGCGCCGGCCTCTCCATGGCCATGTCGGGGCACCACTTCTGGAGCCACGACATCGGAGGTTTCCATGGTGACCCCTCACCGGAGCTCTTCGTGCGCTGGGCTCAGTTCGGCCTCCTCTCAGCCTTCTCACGTTTTCACGGGGTTACTTCGCGCCTCCCGTGGGACTTCGGCCCCCAAGCCCTAGCCGCCGTGCGCCACGCCGCCGAACTGCGCACCCGCTTGTTCCCCTATATTTACGCGCTCGCTTGGCGCTCGGCCCGCACCGGCGCGCCGATAATCCGCCCGATGGTGCTCGGTTACCCGCGCTCGGCGGATGCCCAGGCCGCCGACCTGCAGTACCTGCTCGGCCCCGACTTGCTGGTCGCGCCGCTGTACCGGCCCGATGGGCGCCGGCGAGTCTGGTTCCCGCCCGGCCGCTGGGCCCATTACGCCACCGGGGACCAGGTCGAGGGGCCGCGTTGGAAAGAGGTCGCCCTCGCCATGGAGACCGCCCCCCTGTGGCTCCGGGCCGGGTCGGTGGTCCCCACCCTGCGCCATCGGCCCCACATCGGCGAGCGCCCGCCGGCGTGCGAACAACTGCTAGTGGTGCTCGCCGGCGGCGGCTCCTCCCCTTCGAACGACGGGTGGGGCGGGCCGGCTGAAGGCGCCGGCAGCGAAGGGCTGCTAGTCCCGCTCGTCGCCCGCTTTGGGCCTGATGGCACCGAAGACTTGGCCGAACTCGCCTTCGACGGCACACCCGACGGTCTTGTGCTCAGCGGGCCGGCCGACCTCGCCGACGTGAGCATCGTCTTGGTAGGTGCGCCCGACCGTGGCACCTTTTCGGCCCGGTTGGGCAGACAACAACTCACGCTTCGGCGCTCCGCGACCTTTGCAACATCCTGGGAAGGCTGACGACAGTGGTGCGGCCCGAAAGCCCGAGCGATATAGCCGTGGTGGCGTCGAACGCCCCGACTTCCTGCGGGCGCTCCTGTTGGAGGGGTTGGCCGGCTAAGAGGTCGTCGCACTCGTCCATGGGCTTGGCCGGCTTACCTCCAAGTCGTAGTTGTCTTTCACAGACGGGCTCCGGCGCGCGCCTGGTGGGCGGCCTCGACGAGGTGCGCCAGCGCGGGGACGACGTCTTCGTACCTGCGGGTCTTCAACCCGCAGTCCGGGTTGGCCCACACCCGGTCAGGCCCAAGTTCGCTCACGGCCTTGGCCAGCAGTGCGTACAGTTCGCCGGTGCTCGGGACGTGAGTGGAATGGACGTCGTAGACGCCGGGACCGATACCGCCTTCGTAGGCCGAGGAGGCGAGCTTCGCCACGTGGTCCAAGTGGGAACGGGCCGCTTCCAGGGAGACCACGTCGACGTCCATGTCGGCGAGAGAGCCCATTATGTCTGAGAAGTCGGCATAGCACATGTGGGTGTGCACCTGGGTCGTGGCCGCGGCAGGGGCGACCGCGAGGCGGAAGGCCCTGGTCGCCCAGGTGAGGTAGCCGGGCCGCTCGCGCCGCCGTAGCGGCAGCCCTTCGGGCAGGCCCGGCTCGTCCACCTGGATCACCCTCGCTCCGGCCGCCTGCAGGTCCGAGACCTCGTCGGAGATGGCGAGTGCCAGTTGTGCAGCCGTCTCGTCGAGCGGCTGGTCGTCGCGCACAAACGACCAACGGAGCATGGTGAGGGGGCCGGTCAGCACTGCCTTCATCGGCCTGTTCGTTCGGGAGGCGGCGTAGGCCCACCACTCGACGCTCATCGGCTCGGGCCGGGAAACGTCGCCATAGAGCACCGGGGGGCGAACGCAGCGCGACCCGTACGACTGCACCCACCCCGCCTCGGGCAGGGCAAAACCCCTCAGCTGGGCCGCAAAATAGCGCACCATGTCGTCGCGTTCGGGCTCGCCGTGGACGAGCACGTCCAAGCCCAGCTCCTCTTGGAGACCGACCACCCGGTCTACCTCGGCCCGCAGCCGTGCTTGGTAGGCGCCCTCGTCGAGG
>JAJZYO010000194.1 GCA_021798075.1 Actinomycetes bacterium | reverse complement strand
GGCAGAAAGGCCTGCGATCCCCGAACCTATGACAAGGACGTCGAGGCCATCGAGGTCGTCATGGAGGGCTGGCAAGTCACTCGCCCCCGCCAGGCTGCCCGATTGCAATCATCCGTTCCACGGCCCGGCGCGCCCGACGGGCTATTTCCCCGTCTACTTCGACCTCGTAAACGCCGTTACGCAGGCAGTCGAGCAGGCGCTGCGGAGTGGTCATCTTCATGTAACGGCACTCCGCCGCGGGGGAAACGGCCTCGAAGGTGGCACGGGGGTTGGCGTTCCTCAGCTGATGGAGGATCCCGGTCTCGGTGGCGACGAGGGCGTGGCCGTCCCCCAGCTCGCGGGCCGCCTTCACCATGCCCGAGGTCGAGACGATGTGGGTGCGCCCGGCAGGCAAGTCGCCGGTCCCGGAGAGCCAAAGAGCAGACGTCGTGCACCCGCACTCGGGGTGCACGAGGAGCTGAGCGTCCGGGTTTTCCGCCACCTTGTCCCTGAGCTCGGCCGGCGATATCGCGGCATGGACGTGGCACTCGCCCATCCAGATGTCGAGGCGCCGGCCCGTCATGCGGGCGGCGTGCTGGCCGAGGAAGGTGTCCGGCAGGAACAAAACGTCGGGCCCTTCCGGCAACGACTCGACCACCTCGACGGCGTTGGAGGACGTGCAGCAAACGTCAGACTCGGCCTTCACGGCGGCCGACGTATTCACGTACGCGACGACAAGCCCGTCAGGGTGCTCCGTGCGCCACTTGCGGACGTCCTCCGCCGTCACCGTGTCTGCGAGGGAGCAACCGGCTCGCAGGTCGGGCAGCAGGACCGTGCGGTCGGGGGCGAGAAGCTTGGCCGTTTCTGCCATGAAGTGCACCCCGCAGAAAACGATCGTCCGGGCATCGCCCCGGGCGGCGAGGCGGGAGAGGGCGAGCGAGTCCCCGACGTAGTCGGCGACATCTTGGATCCAGGGCAGCTGGTAGTTGTGGGCGAGCAGCACGGCGTCGCGTTCACGTGCCAACCGGCGCACCTCCGCCGCCCACTCGTCGAAGCTGGCGGGCCTTTCGGCCTCCTCCACCCGACTTATACTCTGTGTGAGCATATGCCTACTATAGCCCCAACACCCCCCGAACATGCCAGCCACCCTCTTTAGCGAGCGCCCCGGTACGGATTTTCTTGCTCTTCGGCAGCCACCTGCCCTAGAGCACGCCGGGCCGGATTGATGACATCCGGAGGCAACGGTCCCGGCCTAACGCAGGGCGGGTTCTGGGGGCGCGAGCGCACAAGGGCAGAGGCCAGGGCCGCTTACAAGCCGCCTAGGCGCCGGAGGCCGAGCCCTGGCGCCGGCCGCTCCCTCAGTACCTCTCGTCGGAAACGGTAGAGCTCGGCTGGCCTCCCCCCAGTGCGCACATGGGCCTCGCCCGTCGGTTCGACGAGGTTGGCCGTGGCGACGAGGCGGCGGAAGTTCTGCTTGTGGAGCTGCTGGCCAGCGAAGGCCTCCACGACCTGCTGGAGGGTAGAAAGGGTGAACGTCTCGGGTAGCACCTCGAACACGACGGGACGGTAAGCGAGCTTTCCCCGCAGGCGCTCCAGGGCGGCGGCGGCGATGCGGCGGTGGTCGAAGGCCAGGGGGGCGCCGAGGCTGGCCCCAGGAGCGCCGGCCGCAGGAGCGCCGGCCGCAGGAGCGCCGGCCGCAGGAGCGCCGGCCGCAGGAGCGCCGGCCGCAGGAGCGCCGGCCACAGTGGGTGGAGCGCCACCGGCCCTCCTGGTCACGACTGGGACACCCTTCGAGGCTTCACCCGCTTCTGCTACGAGGCCGAGCTCGTAAAGGACCTCGTAGCGGTCGAGCGCGCGCACCGGGTCCCATCGCGCCTGGCCGGTCCCGAAGGTGAGCTCGGCTCGTTCCGTACGGACGGCCAGAAGGTCAGCCGGCGAGCCCTCGAGCCATCGCCCGAGAGCCGGGACAACGACCGAGTCGATCTCGCTCGGGCGGCCGACCCTCCAGTCCTCCCATGGGAAGAGGTCATAGCAGCTCCTCCACTCCGGGTGCCCGGGCCCGTGGACCGGCTGGTGGTGCGCCAGCGCCAGGTAGGCGACAGCAAGCGCCCGGCGGCCAAGGACCCGCTCACGGTTGCCGAAGGTGTACAACTGCTCGAAGTAGCGCACTGGGATACCGACTTCGTTGCCCACGATGCGCCGCACCGCCTGCTCGAGCGTTCGGTCGAGAGCGTCGTCCAGGTACCCGGAGGGCAGCGCCGGGCCGGCGGCACTACGGACCGTGAGCACCTTTGGAGTCGTCGCGTCGACTGAGACGATGACCGGGACAAGCTCGACCGCAGCGCAAGCGCTCGACGCTGGGCCCTCGTGGCCCTCAATTGCAGTCACAGCCGATCGTACTCAGGGGCCCGGCGCGCGTCACCAAAGTGACGAGTGTGACGGTGGTGTGCCCTGCCGGTTGGCTTCGGCGCCTCTGGCGCTTAGAAACGAGCCAACGACCGACCCGACGGCCGGCTCACTCAGGTGCCCTCCCTCGGGCCGTCCCGAGGTGACCTGGCCTACGCCGGCACGGGCTCCAAGGTCACCGGCGCCTCGATCGGGTGGGGCAGGCAGAGCTGGTCATACTCGGCAATGACAAGCTGCTCCTTGGGAACAGAGCAGGCTGGGCACTCGGGGTCACGGTTGAGGCGGAACGTACGGAACGTCCCCTCGAGCGCGTCGTACGCGAGCAGCCTGCCGGCAAGGGGCTCGCCGATACCCAAGAGCACCTTGATCGCCTCCATGGCCTGCAAGGAGCCGATGATGCCCGGCAGCACGCCAAGAACGCCGGCCTCCGCGCACGAAGGCGCCAGCTCGGGCGGCGGCGGCTCGGGGACCTGGCAGCGGTAGCAAGGCCCTTCGTGGGGGAGGTACACGCTCACCTGGCCTTCGAAGCGGAAGATCGAGCCGTGCACGACGGGGATGTCGAGCTTCAAGGACGCGTCGTTTACCAGGTAGCGGGTCGGGAAGTTGTCGGTCCCGTCAACGATCAGGTCGTAGCCGGAAAAGACCTCCAAGACGTTGTCCGCCCCGAGGCGCGTGTCGTAGGTCACCACCTGGACGTCAGGGTTGAGGGCGGTAATGGCCTTCCTGGCGGACTCAACCTTGCGCTCACCTACCCGGTCGAGGTTGTGCAGGATCTGGCGCTGGAGGTTGGAGGCGTCAACCACGTCCATGTCCACGATGCCTAGGGTGCCCACGCCTGCGGCAGCCAGGTACAGGGCCGCCGGCGAGCCGAGACCGCCCGCCCCGAGGAGGAGGACCTTGGAACGCAAGAGCTTCACCTGGCCCTCCACGTCCACTTCCGGAAGGAGCAGGTGCCTCTGGTAACGGTTGCGCTGATCGGGGTTGAGGACGGCCGGCATGTCCCACGGCAGGCCCTCGTCCTTCCAGCGGTTGAAACCGCCCGCGACGCTCACCACGTCGGTGTAGCCGAGCTGGGAAAGCGTGTCGGCCGCAAGCGCGCTCCGCACGCCGCCGGCGCAGTAGACGATGACCGGCACGTGGCGTTCCGGCAAACGGCCCGCTGCTTGCATCTCGAGGAACCCCCTCGGGATGTGCACGGCACCCCGGAGTGCCCCTTGCTCGAACTCGTCTGCCTCGCGCACGTCGAGAGCGACGGCACCAGGCGTCTTTAGCCGCTCGGCCGCCTCGGCAGGCGAGACCTCGACGATGCGGGAACGGGCTGACGACAGCAGATCGCGGAACGTAGGCATACCAACCAAAACCCTACCAGAAAGGTCGACATTCCCGGCGGGGCCCGCAACCCCGGTGAACGCAGTGTAATTTAGCGCCGTTGGAGCTAGATGAGGTGGTCGCACGCCGGCGCATGTGCCGTAGTTTCTCTGACCGCCCTGTCCCACCCGAGGCGCTCGACCGAGCGCTCTCGCTCGCAACTCGTGCCCCTTCCGCCGGGAACACCCAGGGTTGGGCCTTCTTGGTGCTGGAAGGGGCTGAGACCGAGAAGTTCTGGCGGCACACGGCACAACCCTCCTGGCTGGAAAACCCGGACCACCCCGGCTTGCTCCGGGCTCCGGCGATCGTGGTGCCTCTCGCGAGCCGGGCGAGCTACGTAGAGCGCTACTCGGAGCCAGACAAGGCGCGGGCCGGCGAAGGCCGAGTGGGGGAATGGCAGGTGCCCTACTGGTTGGTGGACACGGGGTTCGCCACCATGCTTTTCCTGCTCGGCCTCCGCCAGGAGGGCCTAGGTGCCTCGTTCTTCGCCCTGCACCGCCCAGCCAGCGCTTTCCTGGAAGAGCTGGGCGTGCCAGCCGGCTGGGAGCCTCTAGGCGCCATCGCGCTTGGCTGGCCTGCCCCAGACGACAAGGCCGGGTCCTCGGCTTCCCGGCCGAGGAAGCAGCTAAGCGAAGTCGTTCACCGCGGCTGCTGGCACGCGCCTTGAAGGGCGCTCCGGGCCTACTACGCGTAGCCCTCGAGTCCGGCCAACCATGCTCGCCGGGGCCGAGCACCCTCCGGCGCCTGGTCGGTGCCGCAGGGCCTCCGGCGCTCGCCCTGGCCGCGTGCCTCCTCTGCTACGCAGCCGGCTGGCGCGGCACTGACTGGTCCGCCCAGATCTACCGGGCGGACCAGGCTGGGCGCTACGGGGTCGTCGTCTGGGACCCCGGTTGGTTCAGCGGCAACTACCCGCTCAACTACAGCCTGGTGTTCCCTCTCGCCGGCGGCTACCTGGGGCTATGGCCCCTCACCGCCCTGTCCGCGATGGCTTCGGCGGCGGGCTTCGACCGCCTCCTCATCAACGCCACCGGGCGGCGGCCGGCGGCATCTTGGTACTTCGCCCTGACGACCTTCATCGAGGTGGCGATTGGCCAGTTGCCTACCCTGGTGGGCGAGGCATTCGCCCTCGGCTGCGTCCTCATCCTCGCTGGCCCCGGCCGAGCTGGCCCCGGCCGAGCGGGCCCGGCCGAGCTGGCCCCGGCCGAGCTGGCCCCGGCCGAGCTGGCCCCGGCC
>JAJZYO010000193.1 GCA_021798075.1 Actinomycetes bacterium | reverse complement strand
CCCGGGGGCGGGCGAAATCGACGATAACCCGCCTGGTACTAAGGTTTATGGAGCTCGACCACGGGCAGATCCTGATCGACGGCCAAGACATAGCGTTCTGCACGCAAGCGAGCCTGCGCCGCTCGATCTCGTACGTGCCCCAGGATCCCCAGATGCTCCACCGGAGCATCGCCGACAACATCTGGTACGGCCAGCCCGGGCCGGTTGACGCGGACCGGGTGCGCCTGGTGGCGCTGGAGGCGCACGTCGACGAGTTCGTCAGCCAGCTACCGGAGGGCTACAACACCGTGGTCGGCGAACGCGGCCTCAAGCTCTCAGGGGGCCAGCGCCAGCGCGTGGCCATCGCCCAGGCCATGTTGAAAGGGGCGCCGGTGCTGGTGCTCGACGAGGCGACCAGTTCGCTCGACTCGGAGTCCGAGCGCTACGTGCAGGACGCCCTTTGGCGGCTCATGGCGGCTTCGACCGCCCTGGTCGTCGCGCACCGCCTCTCGACCATCGCTCACCTCGACCGGATCGTGGTCATCGACGCGGGGAGGGTCGTCGAGCAGGGCACCCACCGGGACCTGTTGCTCGCCGGGACCACCGGCACCTACCGCCACCTCTGGGAGCACCAGTCAGGCGGTTTCCTCTCCGCCTGAACCGTCTGAAGCCGCCGGTCAGATCCGGCCCAGGCGGTACGAGACCGAAGCGGGCGCCACGCGGCCGGTGACCACGGCCGGGACGCTCGCCTCCCCGCCGGGGAAGGAGAGTTTCACCGTGGCGAGCTGCTGCCCCGGCGCGGTTTCGCGGAGCTTGGAGGTGCCCGGCGAGAGTTCCACCCTGGCGCCAGCGACTTCGCCGGGGACACCCAACGCGCTGATGGCCCGGGTGGTGACAGCCGTTGCCCGCTGGCCCCAGGGCGACCCGAGCGACAAGACCTTGGTGCCCTCGGGTAGCAGCGTGACCGTTCTGATGTCGGAGAAGGCGGCCACGCTCAACCGCTTGGCCAGGTCGAGGGCGGACTGGAGAGGTTGCTGGCCGCCCTGGTTCAAAACGGCCCCCAGCACCGTGAAGCTCTTGCCGGCCACGTCCTTGCGAGCGGCGAACACGAAGTTGCCCCCCGCCTGCGGCGTCGAACCGGTCTTGATGCCGATGATCCCGTCGCGGCCGAGGTCGTAGTCGTAGTTGTACACGGTCCCCGCCACCGGCAAGGTGACCTGGGGCATGGCCACGATCTGGCGGAGCACCGGCTCGGCCATCACGTAACCAGCGAGGCGCACCATGTCGGCTGCGCTGCCAGCGCTCTCGGGGTCGAGGCCGGCGGGGTCAGCGTAGTGGGTTTGGTGGAGGCCGAGCTTGTCTGCTTGGGCGTTCATGCGGCTGACAAAGGCGGTCACGCTGCCGGCGTCCCAGCTAGCCAGGATGTTGGCCACGTTGTCGGCCGATGGGACGAGGAGCGCCTCCAGGGCCTGGAACTCCGTCAACTGTTCGCCTGCCGCCACCTTGGCTACCGAGTCGTTCTGCGCTAGCTCGGCGGAGTAGGCGGCGGCGTCGGCCGCGGTAATCGTTATCGCCGGGCCCTGCTGGCCGGGCGAAAGTGGGTGGTCATGCAGGACGACGAGGGCTGTCATGAGCTTGGTCACGCTGGCGAGCGGGAGCGGCTCGGTCGCGCGCACGCCACCCAGTTCGCCGAGCCCGGCCACTTCCACCTGGGCGGCGCCTTGGGACGGCAGGGGCAGCGCCGGCGGGTCGCCGGACGCTACGAGGCGGGCCGGCAGGACCTCGGACACGGCGATCGGCGGCACGCTCCGGGCTAGCTGAACGCCGCAGTAGATGGCCCCCAGCGCCACTACGAGGACCAATGCCAGCGCGCCCCACCTGAGGCGGAGCTGGGCGGGGCTCGGGCGCCCGTGGCGTCCCGAACGAGAGGTGCGAGCCGGTACGACTGGTGCTGGGCGACGGGGCATTCGGCCCAACATCATGGCCCAACATCATGGCCCAGCGCCAGGTCCTCGTGCCAGACAACACCAAGGTCCTGCCCGCCTTCTACAGCGCAGCCCCCGGGGCACTAGGTTCGAGCTCGTGGACCGGACGCCAGCTCAGGCGGGGAGCGGGCGCGACGAAAAGCGAGCCCGGCGCCAGGACGGCCCGGGGCGCCGGCGCCTACGGTCCCGGGTGGGGTTGGCGGCCCCGCCTCGGGGAGGAGCCGGGGGTCGGGGCCCCGAGCGGGGTAAGAGGCAAGGAGAAGACCGGGTCCTCTCTCTCCCCAACGCAGTCACGACCGTGCGCTTGGTCCTCATCCCGGTCTTCGTCTGGCTCCTCGCCGAGCCCCGCCGGCGTGGCTGGTTCGCGGCCGCAGTACTGCTCGGGGCCCTCGGCATGACGGACGGGCTGGACGGCCAGCTCGCCCGCCGGCTCGGCCAGGTGACAAACCTGGGCAAGGTGCTCGACACGGTCGCCGACCGCGTGCTGCTCGCGACGGCCGTGGTCGGGACGCTGGCCGTCGGTGCCGTCCCAGTAGGTATCGCCGTCGCCACCATCGCTCGCGAGGGCGTCGTCGCGACGTCGGCCATGGTCCTCGCGCTCGCCGGCGCCCCGCGCATCGACGTGGTCCTTCTAGGAAAAGCTGGGACCTTCGGGCTTATGTGCGCGTTCCCCCTGTTCCTGGCCGGTAGCTCGACCGTCGGCTGGCATCACGTAGCCACGGTCCTGGCTTGGGTTGCTGCCGTGGCGGGGCTGGCGCTGGCTTGGGCCTCGCTGGCGGTGTACGCGCCGAGAGCGCGTGCAGCCGTGGCGAACCGCCACAATGGGTAGCTACACCCACGATGCCGGCCCCGGGCATGATGGCATGGTGGAAAGGAATGAACTAGCCCGGCGTCTCCAGGAGGCCTGCTACCTGACCGGCCACTTCGTACTGCGCTCCGGGCAGGTGACCGACTTCTACTTCGACAAGTACTTGTTCGAGTCGGACCCGCAGCTGCTCCGCGCCGTTGCCGAGCTGGCTGCACCGCTCGTGCCCGCGGGGACCGACATGCTGGCCGGCCTGGAGCTCGGCGGTGTGCCGCTCTCGACAGCGCTGTCGCTGGTGACGGGGTTGGCCCAGGTGCTCGTCCGCAAAGAGGCCAAGACCTACGGCACCGCCAAGCTGGCTGAGGGCCGCGACGTTGCCGGCAAACACCTCTTGGTGGTCGAAGACGTCGTCACGACCGGAGGCCAGGTCGTGAAGTCCGTGGGGGACCTGCGCCGGCGAGGTGCGGTCATCACCAAGGTCCTCTGCGCTATCGACCGCCGGCCCCCCGCGACAGCCGCCTCGCCCGGCGCCGGCCGGCTCGAAGAGGCCGGCCTCGAGCTGCTACCGCTCTTCACGGCAGCTGAACTGAGGGGTGCGGTCGCCAACCACGCCACCTAAACCTACGCACGCGGCTACAGGACAGCCCCGAGCTGCCAGGGGGTGAACTCGTCGTCGCCAAAGCCGAGCTCCTCGCTCTTGGTCTTCTGGCCCGATGCCACTGCGAGCACCAGGTCGAAGATCTCCTGGCCAACCTCCTGGACAGTTTTGGTGCCGTCGAGGACGACACCGCAATTGACGTCCATGTCGTCGACCATGCGCCCGTAGGTTTCTGAGTTGGTGGCGAGCTTTATGCACGGCGCCGGCTTGGACCCGAACACCGACCCCCGGCCCGTCGTGAAACACACGACGTTGGCCCCGCCGGCGACCATCCCCGTGACCGAAACCGGGTCGTAGCCGGGCGTGTCCATGAAGGCGAAGCCCTTGGAGGTCACGGGTTCGGCGTACTCGTAAACGGCCTTCAAGTTGGTGCTTCCCCCCTTGGCTACCGCGCCGAGCGACTTTTCGAGGATGGTGGTCAGCCCGCCTTCTTTGTTGCCCGGTGAGGGGTTGTTGTCCAAGCTGGCGCCGCAACGGCTCACGTAACCCTCCCACCAGCGGATCCGCTCGAGCAGGCGCTCCGCCACCTCCGGGGATTCCGCCCTCCTCGTGAGCAGGTGCTCCGCCCCGTATATCTCGGGCGTCTCCCCGAGGACGGCGGTCCCGCCATGCTGGACAAGCAGGTCCACGGCCGCGCCGAGAGCTGGGTTGGCCGTGATCCCCGAGTAGCCGTCCGAACCGCCGCACTCGAGCCCGAGGACGAGCTCGCTCGCCGGCACGGCGGTGCGCCGCGCCCGGTCCGCCACAGCCGCCATCTCGAGCACGCGTGCGGCTGCTTCTCGCACCGTCGCCTTCGTGCCCCCAGACCCCTGGATGGTCATGACCTCGACGGGGGTTGTCTCTGGCAGGTCGAAACCCTCCGTGAGCGCGCGCACCTGGTTGACCTCGCAGCCGAGGCCGAGGACAACGATCCCAGCGAAATTGGGGTGGCGGGCGTAGCCGGACAGAACGCGCCGCAACACGTCGAACCCCTCCCCGCTACCCGCCATACCGCACCCCGACCCGTGAGTGAGCGCCACCACACCGTCCACGTGCGGGTATTGAGCGAGGAGACCTCCGGGCTGCGCGAACTGGGCAGCCACCATACGCGCGACGGTCGCCGAACAGTTGACCGACGTGAGGATCCCGATGTAGTTCCTGGTGGCGACGCGCCCGTCGGGCCTGACGATGCCCTGGAAGCTCGCCCGGAGCTCCTCGGGTAACAACCGGACCTCCTTCCGGTCCCGGCCGATGGCGTAGTCCCGCCCCAGCTCTGCGAACCCGACGTTCTGGGTGTGGACGTGCTCACCGCGCGCTATGTCCCGACTGGCGACACCGATGACCTGGCCGTACTTGCGCACCTGGGTTCCCGCCGGGATGTCGTGGATCGCCACCTTGTGGCCTGCCGGCACCCGCCCGCACACCTCCACGTCTAGGCCCCCGGCCGAGACGACCGTTTCAGGCTCGAGGTCGTGGACGGCGACGGCTACGTCGTCGTCGGGGTGCAGGAGCAGGCACTGGGGGGTGCTGGAGGTGCCGAGCATTGTCATGGGCTCTTTCTACTGCTTTGGCCGGGGTAGGCCAC
>JAJZYO010000192.1 GCA_021798075.1 Actinomycetes bacterium | reverse complement strand
GGGGCGGCGGCGGCGCCGGCGGCGGCGGACCGCGGGCCGGCGCTAGCGCTGCCTCGCCCGAGTCGCGCCCGTGAGGAGATGAACCAAAAACCTACTGACGTGTTTTGCGAAATGCCACATTGGTCAGTAATTGTGCCACTTAACCGGTCAAAAACTGACCGATGTGGCATTCCCGAGCCGACATTCGTGAGTTTTCGGAGCCCTTAGGCCGCCGGCGGCACCGCTTTCCACATCGTGCGGGCCGCCGGCGGCACAGCTTTCCAAGCTCATCAGGTGCCGCTGCCCCCCGAGCGCAGCTACCCTCACTCAGGTGACCACTGCAGGTAGCGGTAGCGGGCTCAGGGTCAACCGGCGCCTCGTGATCCCCGAAGCCGACCTTTCATGGCGCTTCAGCGGGAGCGGCGGGCCCGGGGGCCAGCACGCGAACACGGCCAACACCAGGGTGGAGCTGGTATTCGATGTCGCGGGCTCTGAATCGCTCGGACCTCGCCAGCGCGCCCGGCTGTTGGAGCGGCTCGGGCCTCGCGCCCGCGTCGTCGTGAGCGAAGAGCGCTCTCAGGCCCGTAACCGCGAGATAGCCTTGGAGCGCCTGGCTGAACGGGTGGAAGCGGCGCTCCGGGTGGAGCGGCCCCGGCTCGCGACGGCACCCACCAAGGCCTCCCGAGAGCGCCGGCTCCGCGCCAAACGCCTGCGCAGCGAGCGCAAAAGCGACCGTCGGGCGGCGGCGCCCGACCAAGACCCATGAGCCGCTGGGTGCTCCAGGCGGGGCGTGTGCTCCAGTGGTCGGCGGCAACGGTGGGATACTGGGCCATGGCGCGCCGGCGACACCTTGTCCTTGGGATCCTCACGATTATCGCCTCCTGTAGCTCCGGACTGGCACCTTCCCCTGCGGCCGCGGCAGGCGCCAATCGAGGCGCCACGCTCGGGTTTGCACTGACGTCCTTGTCGGTGGCGCCGGCCACCGGCCTCGTCGACGGCGAACACGTACGCGTCCGCATCTCCGACGGCACCTACGGGACCACCTATGTCGTGGCCGAGTGCGGGCCCAAGGCGCTCGCGCTTTTGCTGACGCCCTCTGCATCGCCGCAAGACGGCTGCGACAGCCGCCACAACACGCTCGTCACGGTTGGCGCCAACGGTACGGCTGCCACCACCTTGCCCCTCACTGCGGTGCTTACGACCGCGCTCGGCGGGACGGACTGCCAAAAGACGGCATGCTTCCTCGCTGTTTACGCACTGCACTACCTCGGGGGCGCCCGCCTCCTCGTGCACACGCTCGGCTTTGCCGCCAACGCATGTTCTGCCCCAGGCTCGTGCCGCGTGCCCGCCGATGCCTGGGACCCCTCTCTCGGGGCACCGCCGGCCGTGAGCAGGGGAGCTTCACCGCTGGTCAGTCGAAGCGGCCAAGGAGGGCTGAGGGGGCGCCCAGGGGCCGGCCCCGCCTCCGGCCCTGGCACACTCATCACGCCGGCCCAGCCGCTCGTCGTAGCGCTCCAGGCAGCAGAGGCCGGGGAACTCACGGCCGCGGGCAGTGTCAACGGGCCCTACGCTGCCGGCCAGCCCCTGACCGGCAAGCCCCTGACCGGCGAGCCTCTCACCTCTACCTCGACGACCTTGCCGGCCGGCGAGGGCCTCCTGCGGCTCGCGCTCGACGCACCGGGCACATCATGGGGCCCGGGCCAGCCCAGTTCGACGGTTGTCGACGCCGCCCTCACGGACACGACGACAGGGAAGCTCGTGAGCAGGCAGCAGTTCGTGCTCTTCTGGGGTGCGAAGCCCTTCGTCTACGCCGGTTTCACCGGCCCGGTGCGCACTTCGGACCACTATTCCCTCTCGGTCGCGGTCGAACCTCCCGCAGCACGTGGTGGGCTCTCGCAGCCTGTCCCGGGCGGGACACCCATCGCCAAGCTCTTGGCGAGCGCGCTCATCGTGGTCAGCCCGGACAACCCGCAGTACCTCGCCTACGCTTACGCACCCGTCATGTACGGCCGGTCGACCTCAGCGCTCCACGACACCCCGCTCCTCATGTACGGGAACGTCCAAGCCGAAAGAGGGGGCGGCCACCAAATCTCCTACGTGGTCGTGTGGAGCCACGAGGACGCGGGGACAGGGTTCCTCCCCTTCGTCGAATGGGGCCGCTGGGGCCGCATGACCGACATCGAACAGGTCATAAACCTCACTGTCGCACCCGACGGCCAGGTCCCCAAAGCGCAGTACCTCTGGGGTGGAGAGCCGGCGACGGGCTTCCCCGACAGCCAGAGCGCCCTCGAGGAGAAAAACGTGCGCTTCACCGGCGCCTGGTGGGGCCACCACCCGGTGCTTCGCGACGCCACCGGCAACAACGACATGAGCGACCATGGGACCACGCGCTTTAGGTTCCAGCTCGCCCCGGTGGCGGCGCCGGCCACCGGCCAGCTCCGCGACTCAGTGATGGACGCCAACCCGTGGACGTACAAGGTCATGGCCGAGGAAGTGGCGCGCTGGTACGCCGACGGCTCGACTAACCCCGCATCTCCCCAACCGGGGCAGCCCGGGCAGTACGCCATCATCGACATGACTACCTCGGGGCGAGGAGTCTCCTCGGTGGCAGTCGACTTACGGCTCTCCGGCTACCCCCAATGGTTCCGCAGTGACCTCGGTTGGGGCTTCCCGCTCGTCGGGGCCGGCCACGTGCGAACGGTCGTCAAGCTGCCCATCGGGTGGTCGAAGACCAAGGTCACGGCGGTGCAAGTCGCCGTAGAGCCGCCCGCTGCCGCCCAAACCGTGGTCGTCCGGTCCCTGCGTATCGAGCGCTTCAACGAGGCGACCGTGCAACGGGTGGCCGCGCCCGCCCCCAAGGTGGTCCCCGAAGTCCTCCATGTCGGTGGCCCGTAGAAGGCCGATGGTGCTGGCACCGATGATGCTGGCACCGAGCGGTCGGCGATCTTCCAGATGATGTGAAAAGGCCTGGCCTGTGCCGATGTCCCCCATGCCGGTGCGCCGTAAAGGCCGACGGTGCGGGCACCGAGCCGTCCTCGCCGGCGACGTTCTGCCTACTGACCTAGTGATGTGAAAGGCTGGGCCTGTGCCGATAACACGGGCCGACGCTGCCCGTCTGGTGGGCCCGGCCAGGGACGGCGCCTTGCTGCGTGTCCACGTACAACCGGGTGCGCGCCGCGAGGAGACGGGTACCCTCTATGGCGACTCGCTCAAGGTCAGTGTCCGCGCTCGCGCTCAGGACGGCCTTGCCAACCAGGCCCTCCTTCGGCTGCTCGCCCGCTTGCTTGAGGTCCCGCCTACCTCGCTCTCGGTGGCTTCGGGCCAGGCCTCGCGCGACAAGCGCGTCCTTTTTTCGGGCCTTTGCGCCGACGAACTTGTCGAGCGCCTCGTGCTGCTGAAGGTCCCAGCACAATGAGGCGCCGGCACGATAAGACGCCGGCACGATGAGACGCCGGCGCCGGCAAGCCCCGCCCTCCTGCCATCGTCCCAAGTCCTAAGGCAGCCCCCGATGGGGCCCGTCGCTCGTGGCGATCAAGCCGCTGCCCAGCGGGCCGTCCCCAAGGAAAGCCCACCCATAGCGCGGGCTCAGGGCCCCCGGGCGTGAGCCGGGCAGGGAGCCGGCTCCCTCGACCTCCCAGTGGCGCCCGGCATCGGTCGTCTCGACGAGCCGGACGGCCAGGGCGCGACCCGTCGGCTGGGGCGCCCCTATCGAAGTGGCTGTTCACGGCCGCACCGAGCTAACTATCCTGGCCGAGGTGGACGCCCAAACTGCCGAGATTTACGACGCCATTGCTCCGGATTGGGCCGCAACACGCGGGGAGGCGCCCGACGGCCTGGGGCGGCACTTCCGCCAGCTCGCCGGTAGCGGCCTCGTGGCCGACCTCGGGTGCGGGCCGGGGCGCTACCTCGCACAGATATCGGCGCCGGTGGTCGGTGTCGATGTCTCTCTCGAAATGCTCTTCCAGGCCAGGCGAAGGCCTGGCGGCTACCCGCTCGTACGGGGCGACCTCGAGTCGCTACCGTTCTCGGACGGTTCTCTGGCGAGCGCTTTCGCCCGTCATTCCTACCTCCACGTGCCCAAGGAACGCGTCGGCCACGCCCTCGCCGAGCTCTCCCGCACGCTCCGGCGAGGAGGTCTCCTGATGCTCAGCCTGATCGAGGGCACCCACGATGGCCGCGACCTCCCTGGCGACGATTTCCCTAGTCGCTACTTCGGTTTCTGGACCGCTGGCGAGCTCGGGCCAGCCCTGGCCGGCTCCGGCTTCACCGACATCAATATCGAGCAGGCACCGCGCCAGCACGGCGAAGGGGACCTGCTTGTGACCGCCAGGCGGTAGCGGAGAGCCTGGCCCAGGCTGCCGAGGTGCTGTCGTGCTGCACTTCCGGCCTTGCGCCCCGGCGAGGGGACGAGCCGGCATCAGGGCGGCGCCGAAGATTAGCCTCAGGCCGGTGCGACGTCAGCTGTCACTTCTGGCCGCGTCGGGCTGCCTTGCCTGAGCAACCGTCTGCCTGCTCGCACCCGGCCAGGTGAGCCAAGCGCAAGCTCGGCCCGCGGTCGGCAGCCCGACCAACCCCCGGGTATTCTCCTGCGCCGACGAGTCATCGATATACCCTCAGGTCCAGCAACGGCCGGCGGCAGGCGACCTGGTCATCGGGCCACTTTTGATACCCGCGGCCAAGAGGTCGGCCACCGGCAACCCGAGCAGCCACCCCGCCTACAGGGACCATGGCGTGACTGGTTACAAAGTGGGGTTTGTCCCCCTGCAAATGGGGTCGATGGTCACGGTCACTATAGGCGCGAAGGCGCGGAGCCGGGTAGTGCTCGACCCCGAGTTCCCCGCCGGCGGAGTGGTCGCAGCCACATTTCGCTCTTGGTCCCGCGAGCCAGGCTTTTCCTTTTTCTTCCCTCAGATAATTGCCTTCACAAATGGACGCACCCGGGGCTGCGTGCCCCTTACCGTTCGCGACGGCCACCGGGAAAAGGGCCTACCACGCGACGTTGTCGCTTTTCGCCGG
>JAJZYO010000191.1 GCA_021798075.1 Actinomycetes bacterium | reverse complement strand
CGACCGGCGTGCTGGTAGGTTCCATCGGCCCCTTGACAATCGCCGTCCGGGGCAACACCATCTCTGGTGACAGTTACGGGATCTGGTACTCGGCACCAGTCAGCGTGCTCGGGGCGACGACCAACTCCTTCCGGGGAGTGCAAACCGCCGTGCACAAGGTCTAGCCGTGCGCAAGGTCTAGGAGCACCATATTGCAGTGAGGGAGGTGCACGGGTGCTGCTCACGGCACCAAGGTGCTGGTCGGGGCACGGCAGAGCTGGCTGGGCCAGGTGCCGGCACGCAGCCGGGCCATGAAGGATGAGGGAGACTGACCTGACTATGAGGGCAAACTATGGGGGAGGTAGCTAGGCGATGGCAGACGTCGCACAAAAGCCTGGGGCCGTGACGCTCGAGGAGGCGGGACCTCGCTTCGCCAGGTCGGTCCACGCCGGGGCACCGGACGTGCCGGTGCCTCGTGACTTCCAGATCATCCCGCTGCGCGCGCTGCCCGTCGTGGCCGCGGTACTGGCCGGGCTGGTGGTGGCGATAGCGGCCAACAAACTGTGGGCCATCGACTTCTTCCACGTCGTCGGCGGGGGTATATGGACAACCCTCGACCTGTTCCTCGGCTTCGTGCTCGGCCCTATCCTGGGCCGCCTGTCGGTGCCGGCACGCATCGAGCTGACGACGAGGCTCATGCCCAAGCTCATACTCATAATGCCGACGGTGGTGCTGTGCACGCTCGCCAGCGGGTTCCAGCTCGCCCGGTACGTCGGCTACCTTTCCAGCACGTACCCCTACCACGGGTGGGTCGTCGCCTCGTTCGTGGTCGTGGCCATCATGGCCGTCATCGCCCTCGGGCTGCTAGAGCCAGCCAACCTTGCCGTCCTGTTCGAGCTCAAAAAGCCCCGGCCCAACGGCGAGGTGATCGGGCGTCTGATGCGCCGTTTCATCGCTACTGCCGGCATCACGGGGGCCATGCAAGTGGCGACGCTCGTGATAATGACGAGGCTGGCGACGTCATGACCCCTCCCGAGACCCCCGATGGCGGCAATGTCGGTCCGGCCGGTGGCAGCGGCCGGTCGCCTGGTGACGGCCCCCCGGGTGGAGAGAGCCGTTATGCCCGGCCACAAGGGGCGGCGGGGGCGACGGCCCGGGGGGGCGACCGGCTCCCCCCGGTTACCGAGCTGGTGGTCGCATCCCTGGCGTTGATGCTGACGGGAGGCGTGCTCATGGCCGCCCACCTCCCCGACCGTCCTCCGCTCGGGCCGCCCATCGGGTTGCTGGCCGCGGGCGCCGTGCTCACCACGGTGGCCGTCGTGGCCCTGAGCCGGGCCCGGCCCTTCGCGTGGGGGGCGTTCTTCCTCGTGGTGCGGTGGGCGTTGCTCGCCTATGCGGTCATCGCCGGCATGCTCATGTTCGTCTTCGTCAAGGACGGCACGTCTGGCGCGACCCTGGCAGTGCTCGTCGCGACCTTGGTCGTGTTCGCGGTCGACGTGCCCACGGTGATGGCCTTCACCGTCGCTCGCTACCAGGGGGAAGGCCCTGGCGAGGATGCAGGGGGCTGAGGCGGGCCCGGCCGGCGAGGGTGCACTGGTCCGTCGCTGGTCGTTTCATGTCGAGCGGCCCTCACCAGCCAGCTCGGCCTCCGCCCCCAGGAGCGCCGCCGAGGCGGCGAGCCCAAGGTGTTCTGCCCACGACTTTGCCTGGCGCAGCACCTCCAGCGCAGCCCCGCTCCTGCCGGCGCCTTGGAGGAGCCTGGCCAGCATGAGGTACCTTGCCTCGTCGGCCGGGTCGGCCATGATGGCGAGGCGCAGGCACTCCTCCGCGGCAGGGGGGTCGGTCTTCTGGGCGGCCGCTGCCCAAGCGTCGAGCAGGCGCAACCTAAGGGCGCCCAGCCGGCGGCGCGGCCATTCTGACCAGGGCGCGTACGGGTCAGTAGGCAGGAGATCGCCTTTATAGAGCGCCTCCGCGGCGCGGGCAGCGGCTGACCCTGCGCTGTAGTCGGCGTCCGCGAACAGGCTAAGCGCTTCGCGGGCGGTGGTTTCGAAGGTCGCCGAGTCGAGGTCAACCCCCTCGGCGAGGGCTATGAGGTCGCCCCGGCGTTCTAGCAAAGGCCCTCCCGTGCTCACGAGCTTCGCCAGGACGTTGCGCAGCCGGCGCCGGCCGAGCCCGGGGCTCACCTCCGGCCAGAGCGCTTCGATGACTTCTTCGACGTGTGCCGAACCGCCGTGGCAGGCGACCAGCTTCAATAGGTTGGCGACCTGAGGGGGGAGCTTCACGGTCTCCGCGTAGCGGGTGACCCGGTAGCGGCCGAGCACCTGCACCCCAGCCCAGGTATGCCGAGCTCTGGCGAGTGGTGAGGAGCCGGGGCTGGCCGCAGCCGTCCTGACGAGGCTCGCGTCCGCGATCTCCAGGGCCACCGAGGCGGCCAGGCCGGCTCCCTGGCGCTCCAGGTGGCCAGCCCTGGGGCCCAGGGCGGCCTCCGCGGGGCGCATGGCCTGCTCCAGGCGGCCCGCCCAGGCGCCGGGCAGGTGCGTCTCGAGGCGGGCGCAGACGGCCTTGCCCAAGCCGGCCAGCTCGAGGGACAACCCGGGGTCCTGGTCCGCCAGACAGGCCGCCAGCACGAGGATGCTGAACGCCAGGTTGCGCTGGTCACCCAGATGGTCGAAAGTGCCGGCTGCCTCCCTGGCGTCCCTGGCTGCGCCCGACCAGGAGCCCACGTAATACCTCGCGATGGCGCGGTGCAGGAGGCATATCGCCTGGCCGTGGAGGTCACCCACGGCGGCTTGCACCACGAGGGCCGTTTCCAGCAGGGCGAGAGCGTCCGCCAGCCTTCCCTCTTCGATGGCGGCGAGGGCGAGGTTCGCGCTGACTGCGGCCGCCTCGCCAGGGCACCGCGCTGCCTCGAGCTCCACGAGGCTCATTTCGAAGGCGCTCATGCTTCCCTGCACGTCGCCTGCGAACAGTTTCGCCAGGCCGAGGTGGTTGTGCAGCCGACCGGTCATCGCCAAGCCACCATGCTGCTCGCTTTTCACCAAGGCAAGGGCTTCCGTAAAAGCGGGGACGGCGACGGCCAGGTCGCCCTGCCGCCACGCCAGCATCCCCAGGCCGTCCAGCAGCTGCGCTCTCAGTAGTGCATCGCCCAGCGCGAGGGTGGCACCGAGGCAACGGTCGAGCCAGGCGCGGCCCTCCGAGAGCACCTCGCGGTCCCCTTGGCCAGCCGGTCGATGTCGGCGCCGGCCGGCAGGACCGCCAGCTGGTCCACGAGCTGGCGTTGCAGCGGGCCGAGGCGGCCCAAGCAGCGGTCGAGGGACGCTACGAGCCGTGCGCGTTGCGGTTCGTACCCATGCCCGCAGCCGAGGCAATGGCTCCCTTGGCCCAGCCGGCCGGCGAGCGGCTCCAGGCCCTCGGTCGCCACCATCCGCCCGACGACCTCGAGGCCGAGGGGCAGTCCCCCGACGTGACGGCACAGGCGGGCGACTGTCGCCGCGGTAGCGTCGTCTTCGACCCGGAAAGGCGGACGCGCGGGAGCCCCGGCTGCCGCGAGAAGGAGCTGTGGCCCCTCGTACCGCAAGAGCTCGTCAGGGCTGAGGTGCTCCTGCTCCGGTACCGCCAGGGGGTGTAGGCGCAGGACGTGCTCCCCGGCAAGGCGCAGCGGCCACTGGCTCGTGGCGAGCAGGCAGAGGTGCCGGGACGTGTCGATGAGACGCCCGAGGAGCTGGAGCGCTTCGGGGCCGAGGGCATCGCAGGAGTCGAGCACAACAAGTGCCTCGGATAGTTGGAAAACCCGCAGCAGTTCCCTGGCCATGGCGGTTCCTTCAGTACCTGCGCCTGGCCGGACGGCTGTTCGGCTGCCCGGGCCGCCACTGAGCTCTCGACTGCCGGTCCTGGGCGAGGCCATGTTGGCGCGGAGCGGGACGGGACCCGTGCCGACAAAGCAGCCGGTGCTGTCGATGGGGTCGTAGGTTGCACAGGCGCTTGCCAGCAGCGCCCGCGTCAGCTGCCCGGGCCCGGAGCAGCCTTCGAGGCCGAGCGAGACGACCTGGTGCCGTCCCGGGGTTGGTGACTGCCGCAGCAGTTCGCTCACCAACCTGGTCTTGCCGCTACCGGCCAGCCCGACCACAGAGACCAGGCGGGCCCTTTCGGCAAGGCGCGCAAGGTCTGCGATCTCGGCCCTACGACGGATGAACGGGGTCTCCAACGCGTAGGCGCCTTGGGACGCCGTCGGGGCCCGACGGGAGGCGTGCGGCCCGGGAGCGGGTGACGGCTCGCCTGCGGCCGTGGCACACGGAACGGTCGACAGCTCCCCGGGAGGGTTCCCTTCTGTCGGGAAACCCATCGGGCACCTCCTTGGGCCAATTCCCGTGACGGGCCGCGGGAGCAGCGCTCTGGCGCCATAGCGTAGCACCCGCGTAGTAATCGTCAGCCACTGGTGTGGGTCATTTTCGGCTCGCCCTTCCTTTCTGCCAGGTACATGGCGGCCAGTGGGCTTGTAACCTCGCGCGGGACGGCCACGTCGTCTACCCGAAGGCCCCGAGGAGCGACAGCATGAACAGGACAAGGCTCAGCCGCCCAACTGTGCTCCTCGCCGCCAGCTTGCTCGTCACGCTCGGCGGACAGGCCGGGACCGCCTCTGCCTCTGGGCCGGTGCCCTCGCACTTCGAGCCGGCGTCGGCCAGCTTCGTCTCAGGTGATGTCGGCTTTGTGCTGGGCACCGCCCCCTGTGCCCACGCCCCCTGCACCTCGCTTGTAGCGACCTATGACGGCGGGCAGAGCTGGGTGGGGCTCCCCGCCCCGAAGGCCCCTCTCGGGGAGGTCAGCTCTGGCCGCGCGCTAGCCGTGAGCCAGGTGACTTTTGCCAACGCTAGAGACGGCTGGTCCTGGGGGCCCGCGCTCTGGTCTACCCACGACGGGGGCGCCACGTGGAGCCAGCCCGTCTTACCAGTGCCGGCACCCGGAGGCCCCGCCGACTTGCTGAGCCTGCAGGTCTCGGGCGGCTATGCCTACGCCCTGGTCGCAAGCTGGTCAGAGAGAGGCA
>JAJZYO010000190.1 GCA_021798075.1 Actinomycetes bacterium | reverse complement strand
ACCGAGCCCGAGGTATTGCGGACCAACCTCGCTTCGGTTTTGCTCCAGATGGCGGCGATAGGCCTCGGCGATATCGAGCGGTTCCCGTTCGTGGACGCCCCTGAGAGGCGGAACGTAAAAGACGGCCTGGCTGTCCTGGAGGAGCTTGGGGTCCTGCGCCGGGATGGGACCGCTCCGACCGGCCAACCAAGCGGGCAATCGGTGGGCTGGGAGCTCACTTCCACCGGGCGGAAACTCGCCAGGTTGCCGCTTGACCCCCGGCTTGGCCGGATGGTGCTCGAAGGTGCACGGCTCGGGTGCTTGGCCGAAGTCCTCGTGATAGTCGCCGGCTTGGCCGTCCAAGACCCGAGGGAACGACCGGCCGAAAAGAGGGCTGCGGCTGATGCCCTCCACCGGCGCTTTGACGACCCCGGTTCAGACTTCTTGTCTTACTTGGCCTTGTGGGACTACCTGGGAGGCAGGCGGGGCGAGATGTCCGGGGCGCAGTTCCGCCGGCTCTGCCAAAAGGAGCTCGTCTCTTACCAGCGGGCGAGGGAGTGGCAGGACGTCCACGCGGAGATAGTCGGGATCTGCAGGGAAATCCGGCTCTTCCGAGGGAACTTGGAGCAGCCGGCACCGCTCCTTCCACAAAAGCGCAAGGTTCTCTTACACCAGGCCCTCTTGTCGGGTCTTGTGTCCCATGTCGGTAAAAGAGAGGGAGAGCGTGGCGATTTTTCCGGCCCCCGGGGCGCCCGGTTTGCTCTGTGGCCCACTTCTGTGCTGGCGAAGAAGGCGCCGCGCTGGGTCATGGCTGCCGAACTCGTCGAAACCCGTCGCCTGTGGGCGCGCGTCGCTGCCCCCGTTAAGCCTGAGTGGGTTGAGCGCGCCGGTGCCCATCTCCTCGAGTGGTCCTATGGTGAGCCTTTCTGGGAACCGGAACGGGCCGAGGCCGCCCTGGTCGCTCGGGCCACCCTTTACGGCCTGCCGGTCGTAGTCGGGCGGCGGGTCGCCCTCGCGAGGCTTGGCAGCGAGCAAGCCCGCCGCGCGCGTGAGATATTTGTCCACGAGGCGCTTGTGGAGGGAGATTGGGATCGCGCTCCAGAGTTTGTGACCCGCAATTCCAAACTGCTGGACGGTTTGCTCGCAGCCGCGAACAGGGCTCGGCGCCCCGGCCTCGCGCCGGGCAAGGGCGAGCTCTACGACTTTTACGATGCGCGCGTGCCGGGCACGGTGGTGTCGGGGCGGACGTTCGAGGATTGGTGGGCGAGCCTCGGGCCCGAGCCCCGGCGGAGCCTTGAGGCGACTCCGGAACAGCTCGGGACCGCGCCGGGGGAGGACGGCGGTGCCGAAGCCTTCCCTGATGAGTGGCCGGGTGGTGACGGCCGAGGGCTCCCGGTCGACTACGACTGGGACGCTCTGGGCGTGACCATCGAAGTCCCCCTTGCACGTCTCGGGGAACTGCGGGAGGAGCTGGAGTGGCAGGTGCCCGGGCTGCGCCTGGAACTGGTCGAAGCCCTCTTGCGCTCGCTCCCTAAAGACATGCGTCGCGAGCTTGCGCCAATTGGGGAAAGGGCGAGCGAGTTCGTGGCTAAGCACGGTCCGGCTGAGGGCCCCTTGACGGTCGTACTGGCGCGCTCCATAACGCAAACGAGCGGCCTCGCGCTGCGACCCGAAGACTTCGATTGGGGGAGGGTTGCCCCCTACCTGCGCCCGGTAGTCCGCGTGGTCGGTGCGGATGGGGAGGTGCTCGCCGCCGGCAAAGCGCCATCGGAGCTCGCCGCGCAACTGTCGCCTCAGTTTTCTCGTGCCCTGGCCGAGGCGGCCACGAAGGCACGGCTCGGCTGGGGGCCCTTGGGCAAGCGCGCCTCCACCTGGGAGTTCGGGTCGCTTCCGCGGGTCTTCGAGGTGGAGTGGCAAGGGCAGCGGCTCCGGGGGTTCCCAGCGCTCGTCGACGAGGGCGAGGACGTAAGGGTTGCGTTGTTTGCCGACCAGGCTTCCCAGGCATCGGCGATGTTGGGCGGTGCCCGCCGGCTGGTCCTCCTCAACCTGCCTGGCCAGGGCAGCCTGGTCACGATGTTCGAACGTCTGGTCGACAAGCGGACGAGGCTTGCCATGGCTGCGCTCCGGGGCCTGGGTTATCGGTCCCCGCGAGAGCTCGGTGAGGACCTCGTAGCGGCGGCCGTTGACCAAGTGGTCGCCGAGAGCGGTGGGCCGCCCTGGGATGGCCAGAGCTTCGACGAGCTGGTTGCCGTGGCCCGCCGTGACGTCGACCGCTTGGCGCGCCCCGGGCTTGCGACTTCAACGCGGGTCATTTTGCAGCTCGAGCGGCTACAGCAGCGTATCGACCAGCTGGGCGAGAACGCCCAGCAGCTCGCCTTCTCTTTGGCCGATGCCAGCAGCCACCTGGCTGCTCTTGGCGCAGGGAGGTTCGTCAGCCGCGCCGGCCTCTCCCACCTGGCCGACCTCGAGCGTTATATAGCGGCCCTCGATAGGCGGCTTGAAAAGTTGCCCGCCGACCCCGCACGGGACGCGGCCTTGGCGGCGAAAATGCAGATTCTCGAACGCCAGTTCGCCTCAACCCTCACCGAGGCCGGTAGTAACGGGCGGCGGGAAGGCGTCGAAAGGTTACGACCCATGCTCGAAGAGCTCCGGGTGAGCTTTTTTGCCCAGGCTTTCGGGACGAAGTTCCCGGTGAGCGAGGCGCGCTTTCTTCGCGCCCTCGCCGAGCAGCGCCAAGCAGCCGGGCTCATGTAACCACCCAAAACACCCCCGCTGGGGCGCGCGCGGGCTTGAAAGGCTTGTCAGGTGGGTCCGAAGGGCTTATAGTGGTCCGTTGTGGAAGGCCAGGGAGCAAATTCCCATAGGCGGCGGGCGAGCTGAGCTGTTGGGCCGATGGAATTCGACGGTCATTTCGAGCATCTGCTGGATCCCAAGGGCAGGGTCGTCATGCCAGCGCGTCTTCGCGGCGGTTTCGCGACGAGGAAGGCACACGTGACGGCCTTCCCGGGTAGCTGCTTGGCTGTGTGGGCCCCGGACAATTACGAACGCGTGTACCTCTCTTTCGCCAGGAGGCTCCAGCAAACCAGGCCGGACATGTCGCTCACCTTGACCTCCCACTCCGAAGAGGTCGAGCTCGACGCGCAGTGGCGGCTCTCGATCCCGCCAAAGCTCATCGCCTACGCAGGGCTCGAGCTCGGTAAGTCGCTCGTTGTGGCCGGCAACCTCAACCACATAGAGCTGCTGTCGTCGGCCACGTGGGATCAGCGGACCCGTGACGTCTTGGAGGAGCTCAAGCAGGGCACGAGCGACCTGTTTTCGATGTTGTTCTCCGACGGCGGATCCCCCTACGTGCGGCCCTCTCCTGCGGCGCTGCCGGAAGGAGCGGGCGGCAAGGACGGCGAACTGGCTGCACCCGCGCCCGTCGGAGCGGTGCCATGACCACCGTTGTGGTCTCCCCGAGGACATACCCGAGGACATATACGCAGCCCCTTGGCCAGCAGGGCCGGGGTCCCCTTCTCCACCCGTCGAGTCCCGTGCCACCGGGGAGAAATCCCGGGGCAACGCTGGCTGAGGGGCTGCGTATGGGCCATTCGGAACAGCCTGAGGGCATTGACGAGCCTATGGTGTCGCACGCGCCCTTGCCAGGGCCCGGCGAAGCCGGTGCCGAGCACCTCCACTCGGCTGGCGCACGGCATCGTGCGGGTCGGTCTTTGTTTGAACACCGGCCCGTCATGGTTGAAGAGGTCCTGGAACTGTTTACCCCCGTCCCAGATGGGGTGCTCCTCGACGCAACCGTTGGTGGTGGCAGCCACGCACGTGCCCTGCTCGCAGCGTCGCCAGCGCGCCGCCTGGTCGGTCTCGACCGGGACCCTCTCGCAGTGGCGGCTGCCTCTGCTGCGCTTGCTCCTTTCGGCGACCGGGCAACGGTGGCGAAAGCACGTTTTGTCGAGCTTGCTCGCGTGCTGGAGGAGCTTGGAGTGGGGCAGTTGTCGGGTGCGCTATTTGACCTCGGCGTCAGCTCACCCCAGCTTGACCGGGCCGAGCGCGGCTTTTCGTACCGTTTCGAGGCCCCGCTCGACATGAGGATGGACCAAAGCGAAGGGCCGACGGCGGCCGACCTCCTCAACTCGGCCCCGCTGGAGCAATTGGCAGAACTTTTCGTTCTCCACGGGGAGGCCGGCTTTGCACGCCGGATCGCCGCGGCCATTGTGGCCGCACGCCCCCTCTCGACGACGTCTGAGCTCGCTCAGATCGTGAGCTCAGCGGTGCCGGCACCTGCGAGGAGGAGGGGCCACCCGGCGAAGAGGGTGTTCCAAGCCCTTAGGGCTGCGGTCAATACCGAGCTCGAGCAGCTGCCCCTCGCAATAGACGCTGCCGTCGCCCGCCTGGTACCTGGAGGCCGGATAGTCGTGATCTCTTACCACTCGGGTGAGGACCGCATTGTGAAGCGCCAGTTCCAAGAAGCTGCTACCGGCGGTTGCAAGTGCCCGCTTGGCCTGCCCTGCGTTTGCGGTGCGGTCCCGACGGTGCGCTTGCTGACGAGGGGGGCACGCAAGCCGACGGCAGCCGAAGTGATGGCCAACCCGCGGTCCGAAAGCGCTCGGCTGCGGGCTGCTGAGGCGTTGGTCGGCACGGGCGGCATGGGTGAAGGTGCCGCCGGGAAGGTGCGCCCTGCGAGGACGGCAAAGTGACGCCGGCCGAGCCGAGCACTGCGGCCGAGCCCATTGCGCCGCAGTCCCCGCTCCCGCCAGAGCTGACGGGCCAGATGCCTTTCGCCGGGGAGGTGCAGGCCCCTCTGCCGGGGGCGCCGTCGCTTCCCGGCGCACCAGAACGCCACCTGCGCCTCGTCCCCCGGAGGACCAGGCGCCGGTGGTTTCAAGGCAGGTTCCTCCTCTACGCCTTTGTAGCCGGGGTCGCGGCGGTTGCCTTTGGGTTGGTCGCTCTCCACGTGATGATCGCGGAAGTACAGTTCAGGTTGGATGGCCTGCAGCAAAAGGCGGCCGTTTACCAGGGGCGCTACGCGAAGCTCCGCCTTCAGGTCGCCGAGGATGAGGCGCCGGCGCGCATTATCCGGGTCGCGACT
>JAJZYO010000189.1 GCA_021798075.1 Actinomycetes bacterium | reverse complement strand
GCGGGGTTCCTCGCCAAGGCGGGGTACTTCGCGGGCCGGGACGACGACCTGCTGCCTCCCCAGGAGGACAACCCCAAGGGCTACTTCGAGCGCGAAGACGTGAACGCGCTCAACGACGAGCTGTTCACCTCGCTAGGGGGCTCGTGGGACCGCCCCCCCGCCCGCCAGCTGGTGGCAGACTCAGCGCCGAGCTGGGTTGGGAAGGTCGAGGTGCTCGTGGAACGGCTACTGGCCGAGGCGTCCGGGCGGCCGCTCGTCTTGAAGGACCCCCGCGTCAGCCTGGCACTGCCAGCTTGGAAGGCGGCGCTCGGGGGCCGCTTCTGCTGGCTGCTCGTCGACCGGAGCCCGGTAGACACGGCTCTCTCGCTCCGCAAGCGCGACGCGAGGCCCCTCTCCGTCGCCTTGGCGCTCTGGCAGCTCTACTTGACCGAGCTGC
The DNA here is from genome assembly GCA_021798075.1 of Actinomycetes bacterium. Next base: position 4,633 of record JAJZYO010000189.1, on the reverse strand, counting down.
TCGACGGCCTAGCGGGTGAACGCGTGCTCGTTGTCCACTACGAAGACTTCATCGAGCACCCAGAGCAGGAAGGTGCCAACCTCCTCGGGCGCCTCGCAGAGGTGCTGCCCGAGAGGCCAACGGCCAAAGTCGACGCGCAGGGTGCCAAAGGCTTCGTGTCGGGGGCGATGCGCCATCACGCGACGGGCCTCGACAGCCCTTTCTCAACCGAGGCGCTGACCTGCCTCCAGATGTCCCTAGGACGCTGGTTGGCCGGCCTCCCGGCCGGGTGGGCCGAGCTCAGGCCGCCCGGCGACTTGCGCCGTCAGCCCGAAAGCGCCCTAGTTGCTGCGGCTGAGTACTACGACGCCCTGGGCGACCGCCACGGCATGGAGACCGCCTACGACACCGAGCGGCACCGGGCACTGCATTTCGAGCAGGCGACTGAGCTGAAGGACCGCCACATCGCCAACATCGAATCGGCCCTTGAGGCGGCTGCCGCCCGGGCAGAGAGGGACGAGCAGCGGGTCAGCCAGCTAGAGGCCGAGGTCAGCCGGCTGGAGTCGGACAACGACGCCCTCCGCAAAGAGCTTCGCCACCTCCGAGAAGACGGCCTCGCCGCGGCGGGCAACCTCCTCGCCGCCGCCAGGCGGGGCCTTTCAGGACGCCCTGGCTCTCCCTTCCTGTAGACGAAAGCGGCGCATTACGCCACTTAGGTCAGCAAGAAGCGAGAGCGAGGTGCCTTGGGGGCCCAACGGCGGGCCGCCGGCGGGCCCCCAAGGGCCCAACGGGTGCGCTGCGGCGGTGGGAGGGTCAGCGGGCTGCAGCTTCGTCAGGAAGCGCGTGGCCGGCGACGAGGTCGGGGGCGCGCCTCGGGTCTCGGCCCCACTCGACAAGCGGCCGAGCGACCTCCTCCCAGCTGTAGCGGCGCGCCAGCAGAGCGAAGCGCTCCTTGGGTGGAGGGCTGGCGAGCAGCTCGGCCAGGGCTTGCTCGATGGCTCTCTCGTCACCGGGGGCCACGGCTTTTCCTAGGCCACCAGAAGCGACCTCGTCGGCCAAAACGTCGCCACCGGTCAGGACCATCGGGAGCCCTGCCCATATGTAGTCGAGCACCCGTGAGCGGAACGAGTAGCGCGTCTCCAGGTGGTCCAGGTGTGCGCTCACGGCCACGTCGGCGTCGAGCAGGAAGTCGGCCCTCTGCTCGTAGGGCACCCACCCGGCGTTGAAGAACACGTGCTTGCCCGTGAGGCCGAGGTCACCCGCGAGCCGGCGCACCTCCGTAGCGGCACCCATCTCGGGAACCGAGGGGTTGGGATGGCCCATACCCATGAAGACCAAGCGGACCTCGGGCACACGGGCCGCGAGCCGGGCAACGGCCCGCACCACGGAGGCCGGGTCAAGCCAGTTATAGACGCCGCCGCCCCAGAGGATTACCTTGTCACCAGCGCCTATGCCGGGCAGCACGCCTCTCAGCGCCGGCGCGCGGCGGACCGGCGGGGCGGGAGGAAGTCCGAAGGGCACCACCGAGACGAGCCGTGAGAGCGTCGGGTCCCCGGCGGAGTTGTAAGGGTTGACCCTCCCGAGCGCGGCCAGGCTGCCGAGCCAGAAGTCCCGCTGGCGCTCGCTTGCGCACGTGAAGTAGTCGCCACGGCGGAGAGCGGCGTTCAGCACGCCGGACTGGCGCGCCACAGACAGGTCGTGGTCGGCCGGGACGGCGGCACCCATCTCGAGGTTCTCCAGGTGGTAGGGGTCGTAGATGTCAACCGCGACTGGCTTGGCGCCCTCACGCAGCTCGTCGGCCATGTAGACGAGGGCGCTCGGCGCGAAGCAGGCATCGGCCTCTTCGACCATCTCCGAGAGGGCTGGCCCGTGCGCGTGGCGCAGGTCCGCGCTCGGGTGCGACCCCTCGACCGAGACGGTGCTGGCCAGGACGACGTCGGCGCCGGCACCGGTGGCGAGGGCGTCCGCGAGGTGCCAAGCACGTATCGCAGGCCCAGGCATCTCTGGCCCGATCGGGTCGGTAGAAAAGACGAGGAGGCGCTTTCTCACTTGGCGCTCCCAGTCATTACGCTTCGAGCCGTGCGCTCAACCACCGTCGTGAGGTTAGTGGTGCCGTGAGCCGTGTCCTCGTAGTGACCGCCGACGTGCTCCGCATGCAAATGGCCGGCCCTGCCATGCGGGCTTGGCACATAGCTTCGAGGCTCGCCCTCGAAAATGAGGTGATGCTCCTCACGACGTCCGCCTACTGCGAGGTCACCGCGGATGGCTTCGAGGTGGCCGCCGCAGGCCCCGAGGCCCTCGCCGAAGCGGTCAACTGGTGCGAGGTGATGGTCCTCCAAGGCTACGTCACCCACCACAACCCGTGGCTCTTGGAGAGCGACCGGGTCATCGTCTTCGACATATACGACCCGCTCCACCTGGAGACCCTGGCCCTCACCCAGGCGGCCCCGGGGCCTGGCCCTGTGCGCGACGCCCATGTCCGGCTCTCGGTCGAGACGCTCAACCGCCAGCTATTGCGGGCGGACTTCCTCTTGTGCGCCTCCGAGCGCCAGCGAGACCTCTTCCTCGGCCAGCTTTGTGCTCTCGGACGGGTGAACCCCCTCACCTACGACGATGACCCGACCCTCCGCCGGCTGATCGACGTGGTCCCCTTTGGCCTCCCAGACGAGGACCCGGTGCACCGCCTCCCTGCCCTGCGTGGGGTCGTGCCCGGCATCCGCCCCGCCGACGACGTGATCGTATGGGCGGGAGGGGTTTACGACTGGTTCGACCCCCTCACGGTCATTAAGGCGGTGGCGAAGCTGGCAAAGCGCCGGCCGTCCGTTCGGCTCTTCTTCATGGGGATGCGCCACCCAAACCCCGACGTACCCGAGATGCGGGTGGCAAAGGAGGCCCGTGCGTTGGCCGAGGAGCTGGGCGTCGCCGGCAAGCACGTCTTTTTCAACGAGGGATGGGTCAGCTACACAGACCGCGACAACTTCCTGACCGAGGCCACCGTGGGGGTGACGGCGCACTTCGAGAACGCAGAGACCCGTTTCTCGTTCCGGACTCGCTGCCTCGACTACCTGTGGGCGCGGCTACCTGTCGTCACGACGGAAGGAGACGCGTTCGCCGCTCTGGTGGAGAACGAGGGCCTCGGGTTATCCGTTCCTCCCGAGGACCCAGACGCCCTGGAGGAAGCGCTCGCCCGCCTCCTCTACGACAAGGAGCTGGCCGAGGGCTGCCGGACGCGGGCCGGCGGCGTCCGCAAGCTCTACCGGTGGTCGGTCGTGGTAGAGGCGCTGGCAGAGTTCTGCCGGCAGCCGAGGCGGGCGCCTGACTTGGCAGCAGGCGGGTTCATGGTCGCCAGTCCAGCACCCGAAGGGGGCACGCCAGCGCCAGCACCTGCGCCTGGCTCACCGCCTCCCCCCGACGAGGGGGCGGCGAGAGAGGACGGCTCAACGGGGCTAGATGGCGAGGACGAAGGCGCGCCGCCAAGCAGGAGCGGCTCCCCTGCTCCCCCGCTGGCACCGACCTCGGCGCCGGCGCAGCGCCCAACGACCCTGGTCGAGCTGGCGCGCCACCACTACCGGGAAGGAGGGCTCGGCCGTGTGGCCAACCGGGCTGCTCAGAAGGCCTACCGGATCGCGCTGGGCCAAGACCAAAAGCAGAGAGCGAAGCCACGCAGCCCCGCGCCACCTCCGGGCCCCTGAGCCGCGGGGGGTCGCACCCGGCCCCGAAGCCCCCGGAACGGCAGGGGTAAGCGCCTAGTTGAGCGCTGCTGCCGGCTCGGCCACATGCTGGGCACGCGAGATCACCTGGTCGATGAAGCCGTACTCCTTGGCTTCGTCCGCGGTGAACCACCTGTCGCGGTCCGAGTCGCGCTCGATGCGCTCCACGCTCTGGCCAGTGTGGAAAGCAATGCGCTCGGCCATCATCTGCTTCAAATACACGATCTGCTCGGCCTGGATGGCGATGTCTGCCGCCTGGCCCTGCATCTGGCCCGACGGCTGGTGCATCAAGATGCGCGAGTGCGGGAGTGCGTAACGCTTGCCGGGCGCGCCGGAGCACAGCAAGAACTGGCCCATCGAGGCGGCCAGCCCCATGCACACGGTGGACACGTCGCAGGGTACGTACTGCATCGTGTCGTAGATGGCGAGGCCGTCGGTCACCGAGCCGCCCGGCGAGTTGATGTACAAGCTCACGTCACGTGCCGGGTCCTCCGCTGCAAGCAGGAGCAGCTGGGCGCAGACCAGGTTGGCCGAGCGGTCGTCTACCTCGGTGCCAAGGAAGATGATGCGCTCGCGGAGCAGCCGCTGGTACACGTCGGCAGTCGGGTCAGGCCCATGGCCGCCACCCTGCGACACGGGCTGGAGCGGGAGGTCGAAATGCAGCTCGGGCATAGGCGCAGGTTATCCGGTAGCCGACCCCTGCGGGCCGCTCAGGACCGGGAGAGGGCCACCGGATGTCCTGGCAGCGTCGAGCGGGGGCCCCCTGCGGGCTGGCTCCCCCTGGTCAATTGCTAGGTGCACGGGTGACGAGGAAAGAGGGGAGGAAAGAAGGGTTGCATCCCACGACCGCGCGCGGAGCTCTCCCGCCATGCTCCGCCCGACCTTGTTTGCAAATGGTTTACAAATCGGCTCTGCTGACGGCTCGAGGAGGTCTTCGTGTAAGG
>JAJZYO010000188.1 GCA_021798075.1 Actinomycetes bacterium | reverse complement strand
AAGGGCCACGACCGGCGCCCGGCTCACCGTCGCCGGCGCCGCGACGGCCGAGTGGGCCGCCGCCGTCCTCGCCGATGTGCGAACCCTCCTGTCGGGTACAGCGGCGCTCAGGGCCCACCGGAACTCCCATGTTCATTTGGCCGCAAGCCTGACCGTCGCTGAGTACTTGGTACCCCGGTGGCTCCAGCAGCTAGCTACCGAGATGCCTGCCACAACGGTATCCCTGGAGATGGGAAACAGCGCGCATGTCGTGGAGCTGGTCGCCGCGGGCAGCGTGGAGCTGGGCTTCATCGAGGGCCCTCGGCCACCGCACCGCCTGCGTTCGAAGGAGCTCCTGGCCGACGAACTCGTGATCGTGGTCTCGCCGGCGCACCCCTGGGCGAGGCGCCGGCGAGCCATCACGCCGGGCCAGCTCGCGGTCACTCCCCTCGTGCTTCGCGAGAGAGGCTCGGGAACGCGCCAGGTCCTTGCCGACGCCCTGGCCGCCCACGGCCTCCGCATGTCCACCGCGATGGAGCTAGGGTCCACCACAGCCATCAAAGCCGCCGTGACCGCGGGGTCCGCGCCCTCTGTTGTGTCGTCCCTCGCCGTCCGCTACGAGCTGGACTCCGGCCAACTGGTGGCAGTGCCCTGCGAGGACTTGCCGCTCCGCCGCTCCATCCGTGCAGTGTGGGCGGGATCTCGGCTACCAGCAGCAGCCGCTTCTCGGTTGGTCGGCATAGCGGCCCGCTCCGACTACCACGCATGACTATGGCGCTACCCCACATGGGAAGGTCAGGCAGGTGCTGGCCTCTGGCTGTACCTACGCCCGTCCCGAAGTGGCGCTGAGCAAGCGGAGGTTCGACTGCGAGGCTCAACAACTGCGCCAAGCCCGGCGCAGTTTTCCCTACCGCGCCTCGTTCCTTGCGGCACCTCGTTCCCTACGGCACCTCTGCCGGGACATCGGACCTGACCGCTCCGGCGCCAGCCAAGCTACCCGAACCGGCGTCCAATCTCGCCGTCCGCCCGCCACCACCGGTATGGTAGCCGCCGGAACCGTGGCCGCCGGAACCGTGGCCGCCGGAACCGTGGCCATCGGTGCCGTGGCCACCGGTGCCGTGGCCCGGCCACCAAGCCCGCTCCCCGAGCATGGCCGTCACCGACGGCGTCAGGAACATTGCCATCACGAAGGCAGCGACAACGATCCCGAACGACACTGCGAAGCCCATCTGGCTGAGCGTGCTACCTCCGGCGAGCATCAAGGTGGCAAACGTCCCCGCCAGGATCAGTCCGGCCGAAGCGATCGTCGGGCCTGCGTGGCGAAGGGCCATGGCAGCGGCGTCCCGCGGGTTATTGCCCTCGCCCGCCTCCTCCCGGAGGCGCGAGACCATCAAGATGTTGTAGTCGGTCCCGAGGGCCACGACGAAGAGGTACATGACGATCGGCAGTATGAAGGTGAGCCCGCTCGAACCACCCAGGTCTTGGAAGACCCCGACTGCGGCACCGAGAGTCGCGGCGAAACCGAGGCCAACCGCGGCCATCAGGTACCAGGGTGCTACGAGGCTCCGGAGCAGCAGGGCGAGGATTAGAAGGATCAGTGCCGCCGCAACCGGGAAGACCAGGCCGTAGTCATGGTTCATCGCCTTTTGTAGGTCCACGTACACCGAGGTGATCCCACCGATCACCGGCCGGGTGCCCGCCGGTGCGGTCTTCACCGCCCGCTCCAGTGGCCCTCGCAACGTGGTCATGGCCGCTTCGGACGCGCCAGAGGCCTTGAGCACGACCTCGTAATCGGCGACTTTGCCCGACTGCGCCAGCCTCGGCCTGCTCACCTCCGCAACACCCTGGGCGGCGAGGAGGCGTTCGCGGTACGCCTCGAGCGCACCGACATCGAGAGGTCGCCCAGTGGTCGACGAGAGGAGCACCTCGCTCGGCTGTGTCGTGCCTGCCGCGAAGCCCTTCAACAAGACGTTGCTGTACACGGCCGACTGCGAAGTCGCCGTGCTCCCGGAGTTCAAGTCGAAGGTCGGGTGAAAGCCGAGAGCCACTATCGCAAGCAGGGCGAGGACGCCGCCACTAGCGGCCGCGAACCGGCCGGGACGCCGGCCGAGCAAGCGCCCAAGGGCCGCGAAGCGGGCGGCGGCCGGCTCGCTCTTCCACGACGAAGACGGCCAGAAGACCCTCGTGCCAACGAGGGAAACTATGGCGGGGATGAGCGTCAGCCCCGCGACGAGCGTCGTTGCGACCGCGATAGCAAGCGCGGGCCCGAGCGAACGGAAGAGCCCGAGGCTTGAAAGGGTTAGCGCGAGGAACGCGATCACCACGGCGCCGGCCGCGGTAGCAATGGCTGGGCCGACCCTCCCGACGGCGCTGACCATAGCCGCTTCGAGGCCTCGCCGGCCCGCAGGCGCTCGCGGTAGCGGAACAGTAGGAACAATATGTAGTCCGTACCAACCCCGAAGAGCACCACGATGAGCATCGCAGTAACGGTGTTGTCGATATTCAACCCGAACGCCTTGCTCGCCGAAGCGATGAGCCCCGTTGACACCTGAGAGACAACGCCGATCGCGAGCACCGGCAACAAGGCGATGATCGGGCTCCTGAAGATGACGAGCAGGAGGACGAGGATGATGACGATGGTGCCGAGCGCAACGATCTTGTTGGCTTTGGCGCCGGACTGCTGCTGGTCGACGAACTGGGCCGCCGTCCCCGTTACACCGGCCCGCAGGTCGGTGCCAGACACCGCCGAAGCGAGGTCGGTGCGCAAGGTCTTCACCCCATCCACCTGTTGGTTGGTGAGCTGCCCAGAGGAATTGGGCATCTGCACCCCGATGGTCTGCACGAGGTGGTTGGGCGAGGGCTTGCCGACCTGGAAGGCGCCGAGCGTCGGGATATGTTTCGACGCCAATTGCGAAGAGATAGCTGCCACTTTGGCGGAGTCGGCGGCGGTAAGAGCCTTGCCGTCGGCGCGCTCGAACACGACCACGGCCGCTGGCGCGGCCGCAGTCGGAAACGCCTTCTGCTGGAGGTCCTGGGCCTGGACCGACTGGTAGTGCTTGGGGAGGAAAGAGGCCTCATTGCTGGTCGTCGCCAACTTTGGCGACAGCCCGATGATCGCGACGGCAGCGACCACCCACGCACCGATCACCCTCCAGGGGTGCCCAACGACGGCCCGGCCGAGTCGGTAGAACATGCTCGCTAGCTCCTATGGATCGATGGCGACGCCCGGACCGACCTGGCCCGCCGTTAGCTTACCTGTCGAATGGTAGGTACTTACTAGGCGCCCGTCAAGTGGTTTGCTACTATTGTCAGTGGGAAGGGCTGACTATGCAAGCGAATGTGACAATCGACCACCTGGCCCGCGACCGGACGCGGGACCGGATCCTCGAGGTCGCCTTGCAGCTGATCGCCGACCACGGCTTCGCCGCCACTTCCACCCGGGAGATCTCCGAGAGCCTCGGTTTCACCAAAGCCGCCCTCTATTACCACTTCCGCACCAAGGACGACCTGCTCGAGGCGCTCCTGGCGCCGGCATTGGCGAGCCTCCAGGACCTCTTGGACGGGGCGACGCGGGGCCCTTCACGCGCCGCTCGCCGCCAAGTGATAGCGAAGTACGTAGATCTGGTTATTAGCCACGAGGACTTGATCAGGGTGCTCGCAAACGACCCCTCGGCCCGGCGCTGCCCGGTCTTCAAGTCTGCCCACGGCCTCTTCGAGCGCTTCGCCCAGATACTCTCGGGGACAGACAACCCCGGCACCGCCGAGCGGACGCGTGTGAGGGCCGCAATCGGCGCCGTTCACGCCGCTATCGTGCGTGCCCAGCCCGGCGAGGACAGGGCGGTAGTCCGCTGTGCCGCCGTCGCCGCAGCCTGCGGCGCGCTCGGCCTCTATTCGCGCGAGAGCGCAAGCCCAGAGGTCACGAGCGTGCTGCCAAAGACCCTCTAGCCTTCTCGCTGAAGGCTCGCGGCAACCGCCTCAGGGGCGGCACAGCCGACGATCCACTCGTCCCAGGAGGTCCCCTCCAGGCGGACCCGGACGCCCCTCGGCGTGCCATGGTGGACGGCCGCGAATATCTTCTTGTTCGCGCCCGTCACGGTCGCCACCTCGACGAAGCCGGGGATCCGGGCCCCGATGCGGAAACCCGCCAAGTCGGCTGGCCGGTGCGCGTCATCGAGCACCTCGACGCCTCGCACGGACGAGAGCGGGGCCCGGAGATCCCCATGGACCGCCTCTATCTTCTCTGCTTCGCTCAACCGCAGTACAACCTCGTCACCTTCTACGACAAGTTCAGCCAAAAGTGGCTCCTTTCCCCATCGCAGCCAAGCGTAGTCATCGAGGCCGCGAAGGTATCATTCACTAGCGATGGCCGCTAGGACCTCCAGCTTCGCCGCGGGGCGCGCTGGCCAGCTCACGGCTATGACACCGAGCAAGGCCGAGGGCACCAAGAAGACGACCAGGCTCGAGACGGGCACGGAAGTGCTGGTGAGCCTCAGGGCAGACACGAAGGCTACACCCATGCCGGTCCCGACCACGATACCGATGACCGCGCCGAACACAGACAGGATGACCGACTCAGAGCGGACCATCGAGCAGACTTGGCGCCCTTCATGCCCACGGCCCGGAGCAGGCCGATCTCCCGCGTTCGCTCGAACACCGACAGCATGAGCGCCGCGAGCACCTCGAGAGCGAGCAGGGCGTACGCCAGGGTGAGAAGTTGGTTGACACTGGGAATCGAGGACTTTTCAAACTGGGCCCTGGTCTGGACTTTAACGGTCGGGTAGGCGCTGAGCACGCGCTCCACTTCTCTTTGCACCTTCGCCGGGTCATTGGCAGAGAGGAGCACGCCCCCCGGGAGTGGTCGGCTGAAGTGGGAACGGTAAAACGCCTCGCTAACGACGTAGCTCCCGACCACGGCGTTGGGCTTGTATATGCCCCCGATCCGCATAGTAGAAGCGCCAGTACGGGCGAACTTCACCGCCACGGTGCTGCCGACGACGGTGAGCGGCGCCACGCAGTATGTGCTGAACATCGCCTCCACGGCGGGCAAGGCCATCACCTGGTCGGACCCCAACGGGATCCTGGGTGGCCTGGGGATCG
>JAJZYO010000187.1 GCA_021798075.1 Actinomycetes bacterium | reverse complement strand
GGCCCCCAGTCGCCGGGCCCCCAGCCGCCGGGCCCCCAGCCGCCGGGCCCCCAGCCGCCGGGCCCCCAGCCGCCGGGCCCCCAGCCGGCAGCTCGCCTTCAGGCCCAGCCGCCGGACCGGCCTCCCGCTCGAGCGCGATCGCGACGTGGAGACAGTCGCCCGCAAGCGCCGGCGAGGCCAGCTCACCCCATTCGACTACGGCGGCCGCGCCTTCCTCCTGTAACTCGGGTATGGCCAGGTCGATTACCTCCTGGAGCTGCTCGAGACGCCAGACGTCGGCGTGAAGGAGGTCCCAGCCCGCCGTCGTCGGGTAATGGTGCACGAGCACGAACGTGGGGCTCGTCACCGGGCCTTCCACGCCCAGAGCCGCGGCCAGACCTTGGGTGAAGGTGGTCTTCCCAGAGCCGAGGTCACCTCCGAGCAACACGGTGTCGCCGGGTCTCAGCAGCTCCGCCACTACAGCACCCAGCCGGCGCATGTCATCTGGCGCCGGGGCTAGCGCGGTAACGACCCCGGGTGTCACGACGGGTGCCAGACTGACGGCATGGATCCCGACGATACTGCGGTGGCGTTGCTGCACCAGCTGGCGGGCCAGGTCGCTGGGTGCACTCGCTGCAGGCTTGCAGCCGGCCGTACCAACGTGGTGTTCGGCACCGGAGACCCGAAGGCCAACCTCATGTTCATCGGCGAGGGGCCCGGAGAACAGGAGGACCTCCAAGGTCTGCCGTTCGTCGGGCGCTCGGGCCAGCTCCTCGACCGCCTAATGCTCGAAGAAATCGGCATAACCCGCTCTCACTGTTACATCGCCAACATGACGAAGTGCCGGCCGCCCGGCAACCGCGACCCGATGCCGGACGAGATCAGCGCGTGCCGCCCTTACCTCGAGTCCCAGCTGGACCTGATAGCCCCGAAGGTCGTCGTGACACTGGGGAGGTTCGCATCACAGGCCCTCCTCGACTCGACCGAGGGCATAACCCGCCTGCGCGGCCGCGTGTACCCCTACAGGTCCGGGTACCTGGTGCCCACGTTCCACCCCTCGGCCGCGCTTCGCGGCGGGGGGACGGTCGTCGCACAGATGCGCTCGGACTTCGTACGGGCAAAAGAGGTCCTACTTTCTCCGGCTAGGACCACAGCCAAGGGTGCGGGGCAGCACCGAGTGAGCGGCGCCGACAGCTCTCACGCCTGAGCTTGGCAGGCCGGCCTCAACGTCCCAAGACGTCAGTGTCCCGAGACGTCCCGCGCCCAGCTTGCCAAGGCAAGGGCCAAGACGAGGAGGGAGGCGGCCCCGGCGGCAGCGACGGTTGTGCCAGGGCCGATGCCCGAGATGCCAGCCAGGCCCACCACCACACCAGCCGAGAAGGCTCCCGCTGCGGTCCCCGCGAGCCACACCCAGCGCTCTCGCCTCACCTTCTTTCCCCAAGACGAACGAGCAGACAGCTCGGCAGACCACCATGCGAGCTCGCAGGCCACGAGCAGGACGGCTCCAAACCCAGAGGCGCCCGCTACGGACACGGGGCGACCAACCTGGCCGCCTAGGTACTCGGCCCCGAGCAGCCCTACCCCCACCGCGACCGGGACGAAATTGCGGGTCAGCACGCCGCCGGCGACAGCGAGAACGCCGCAGACGGCCAAGATGGCGAGCGGCCGGGCCAGCGATGGGTGGAGCAGCGCTGCCCAGGCCCCGTCTCCCGCAGCGAGAAGGACGGCCGACGAAGCCCGGAAGGGTTCTGGCCAGCGCTTGGCACCCAAAGCCCATTTGATAGTGGCGAGCGCACGCCTGGCCCACCCATGGACGCCTGGACCTAGGAGACCGAGCGCGCTTGGCGGCGAGCCCATGCGTCCACCTCCTCGACCGCCTGAGCCAGGGGGGTGCCGGGTTCCCAGGGCACAGTGGCCACCCCGGCGGCGCGCAGCTTCTCACGGCGCGCCTCCAGCTGCAGCTTCCAGATCTGGTAGGCGACGACGCCAAGCTGCCCGAGAGCCCCGGCAGGGAACGCCGGCGAAGGGATCTCGACGACCACCACATCGAGCCCTCGCGCCCTCATGTTGGTGAAGGCTTCTCGCGCGCCGTCGTGCTCCAGCGAAGAAATCCCGATCACCAAAGCGGCCGCCGGCAGGAGGCGGGGCGGGAGCAAGGCGACACCCCGGTAGACCGCGCTCGCCAACGCTTCGGTTTGGAGGAGGCTCTTCACTATCAGGTAGCGCTGGCGGGCGCCCATCCCGGGACGAAGCCAGCGCAGTGCCCCCCCGAGCTCGAGCAGCGCGAGCCTGTCTCGTTGGGAAAGGTATGCGTCGGCGAGGCTGCACGCGGCCGTGACAGCTCGGGGGAGCACTGCCTGGTCGAAGGTGTCCACAACCAGCACGACGTCGCTGCCCCGTTCCGGGTGGCGCTCGTTGGTGTAGAGACCACCGTGGCGCGCTGAGGCCCTCCAGTTGACGTCTTTGGCCCTGTCACCCGGCGCGTACGCCCTGACGCCGGCTAGGTCGAGGCCCCCGCCCTTGGCTGGCGAGAGGTGGGAGCCCGCGGGCAGCGTCGCGGAACGAGAGCGCACCAGGCGACGCAGGGCCTCGGGCCGCGGGTACACCTCAACCCGGCCCTCCGCCTGTACCGTAGCGCCCGCTTCGAACATCCCGAGCCACGAGCGCGCTCGGAACGCGACGCCCCCTACTTCAAAGTTGCCCCAGCGCTTCGCGATAACCGGTAGCGAGAGCTCGAGCGGCTCGTCCGCTGCGACCACGTGAGCCGACGGCCGTCTCGCTAGGTGGCCGGGCAAGGAGAACGCCTCCGCCGGGGACACGAGGACTTCGAGGCTCGGGATGTGCGAAGTGGAACGGATGCTTACCAGTACCGGCACCTCGTCTCCCTCGACCGCGGAGGAACTACCGGCGACGACGCTCGCGCTCAGGCCGAGCGGGCGCGTCATGAAGAAGCCGATCCCCAAGGCGACGGCGAAGGGCACCGCCAGGACCGCGGCGTCTGGACGGCCCGTCACGAGGGCTGCCACGAGCCCGAGCGCTACGAGCGCCGCGTAACAAGCTGCCTTAGGAGTGGGGTGCCACGGGAAGGGCCCCGCGAAAGTAGGACCGTCCGGGCCAGGTGTGGGGCCTGCAGCCATCGAGGCCAAACCGCTGGTAGCGCCGGTCGCGTCCGCCGGCACTGGCCCCGCCGGCCTAGGCGCCGCCGGCCCTGCCCCCGCTGGTCCCGCCTCTCCGGCCACTAGCTACGCGTGGCCGACCTGGCCGGCAGGGGACTCGATGTCCTCGGCGCTCGGGACCGGCACTTCGGAAAGGCAGGCTTCGACAATGGTCTCGGGACGTTCCCCCCTCACCCAGAGGTCGGGGCGGAGCCGCAGGCGGTGGGCGAGGGCGGGTACGGCCACGGCTTTTACGTCCTCGGGGACGACAAAGTCGCGGCCCGCCAGCACGGCCCTCGCGCGAGACAGCAACATGAGTGCGAGCGAACCCCTGGGGCTGGCGCCTATCTCGACCGCGGGACGGCCCCGCGTGGCACCGACCACCCCCACCATGTACTGGCCAATAGCCGGGGAAACATAGACGTCTTCGAGGCTCACCTGCATCGCGGCGAGCTCCTCGGGGCCGACAACCTGCCGGAGGGCCACGTCGTCCGAACGCCGCTCGAGGCGTCGCGCCAGCACCTCCCACTCCGCCTCGGGGCTCGGGTAGCCGACCGAAGCGCGGAGGATAAACCTGTCGAGCTGGGCTTCTGGTAGGGGGTAGGTGCCCTCGAGCTCGATCGGGTTTTGGGTCGCCATAACCAAAAACGGGCGCGGCAGTGCTCGCGTCACCCCGTCCACGGTGACCTGACGCTCCTGCATGGCCTCGAGCAGGGCCGATTGGGTGCGCGGCGAAGCCCGGTTGACCTCGTCGGCCAGGAGGAGGTTGGTGAACACAGGGCCGGACTGGAAGGAGAAACTTCCCGTTCGTTGGTCGAAAACAGAAGACCCGGTTATGTCGGAGGGCATTAGGTCCGGCGTGAACTGGGCACGAGAGAACTCGAGGCCCATCACCTGAGCGAACGACTTCGCCATGAGCGTTTTGGCGAGCCCTGGGAAGTCTTCGAGCAGTACGTGGCCGTTCGCGAGCATCCCCGCCAGCACGAGCTCGCTCACTTCGCGCTTGCCAACTATGGCGCGGCCCACCTCGGCCAGCACAGCTTCTGCCCGTTCGGCCACCTCGCTCGTGGAAAGGCTGTCGCCGCGTGCCCTGTGGGGCCGCTTCTCGGGAACGCTCAGCGGATCTTGCCCAGCCACGCTCACAAAGCTTCCAGTCTCTCAACCCACCGGGCAAGACGCGAAACAGCGACCCCGCGGCCGGAACGCTCTCGCGGAGGTGGAGCATCGGAGCGGACCAGCTCCCAGAGGTCGTCGCCGAGGAGCTCCCGAGCCGCGTTTGCGCCACCATCCAGGTCGACCAGGCGGTGCGAGCGGAGGCGCTGCTCGGCCAGGTCCCGGAGGATCGGGCGCAAGCGGTAGTAAACGTCGTACTCCCCGTTCCGCGAGCACGCTAGGCGAACGGCAAGTTCAACGTCCTTTAGCGAGCGCGGTCGCTCCGGCCCTACGGGCTCCGGGCTGTCGAGCGCCTCTTCGAGGGCCGGGTGCCCCGGCCCTTTCGGCCAGAGCGCCGGCAAGGCTCCGAGCAACACGAGGCCCGCGCAGATGCCCCCACCCAGACGCAGGGCGCTGGCCGCGCCGAGCTTGCCCGTGTCGTAAAGCGCCCATGTCCCGGCGCCAGCGCCGAGCAAAGCGAGCACGAGTGCAAAAGCACGGCCCCGTGTCATGGGCTCACGGCCTCGACAGCGCCGGCAAGAGCGCGGCCGCCTTCAGCTCGTCGCGCAGCTCGGTCAAAGCGCTGAGCGCCGACTGCTTCATGTCCGGCCCGCACGGGCGCCGGTCGAACTTCGCCCGCTCGAAGAGGTCGGCGAGCGCCGCGCCGATCGCCGCCGTGGCACCGAGACCACCCACGACGCGGTCGAGGTGCTCGAAGGGAGCCTCGGAGGCTCGTCGCGCGAAGCCCGCTCGCGCGAGCCAGCTGTCCATGCGCGCATAAGCCGCGATCACGGCTTTTCGAGGGTCGGGTTCT
>JAJZYO010000186.1 GCA_021798075.1 Actinomycetes bacterium | reverse complement strand
TGGGGAGGCGCCCTCTCCGCTTCTGCCCAGGCCGTGATCGCACGCCACGACGCGGAGTGGGGGGGCAGCGCTGGCGCGCCGAAGTTCCCATCGCCCCCCACCTTGGAGGCGCTCACCCGCCACTTCTGGCGCACAGGTGACCAACTGGCGGAGAGCGCCTTGCGCCGGACCCTCGACGCCATGAGCTCTGGAGGTATCTACGACCACATCGGCGGGGGCTTCGCCCGCTACAGCACCGACAGGTTCTGGCTCGTCCCGCACTTCGAGAAGATGCTCTACGACAACGCCCTCCTAGTGGCCGCCTACACCCACGCCTGGCAGCTCACCGGCGAGCCTCGCTACCGCCAGGTGGTCCAAGAGACGGCCGCTTACATGCTCGCCCCGCCGATGCGCCTCCCGCAGGGCGCGTGGGCGGCGTCCGAAGACGCCGACAGCGAAGGGCACGAGGGGCGCTTTTACACCTGGTCCTTCGACGAGCTGGTCGGTGTCGCCGGCCGGGAGGTTGCGGAGTGGTACGGGGCGACCCCGGAGGGGAACTTCGAGGGGAGCAACGTCCTATGGCGCCCAGGCCTGGGGCCGGTCGAACGCCCACCCGAGATCGACGATGCTCGGCGCAAGCTCGCAGAGAGGCGCGCAACGCGTGAGCGCCCAGGGCTCGACTCCAAGGTGCTCACAGAGTGGAACGCCATGGCCATCTCGTCCCTCGCCTATGCCGGCAGGGCCTTCGGGCGGCCCGAGTGGGTGGAGGCCGCGGCCGAGACCGCCGCCTTGCTCATGGGCGAGCTACGCCGTGACGACGGGCGCTGGCTCAGGAGCTGGCATCCCGGCTCGGCCGCCACGCGCAGGCACCTCGCCGTCTGTTCCGACTACGCCTGGCTCGTGGACGCCTTCACCCGCCTCGGCGAGGCCACGGGCGAGGCCAAATGGACCGATGCCGCCGGCGAAGCGGCATCGGGGCTTGCCGAGCTGTTCTGGGACGAAGCAGACGGCGGCTTTTTCACCTCCGGCACTGACGCCGAACGCCTGGTCGCACGCCAGAAGGACGTCTTTGACGGCGCCGTGCCCGCCGCCAGCTCGGTTGCGTCCCTTGCACTCGCCCGCCTCGGGGAGCTCACCGGGGAACCCCGTTTCGGATCCCTGGCGGCGTCGGCCCTCGACCTAGCTGGGCCGGCTCTCCAGAAGTCGCCGGGCGCGTTGTGCTCGCTCGCCTTGGTGGCCGATTACCTCTCCTCGCCGCGGCGCGAAGTGGTGGTGGCCTCGTGCGACCCCTCCTTCGTGCGCCCGGCCTGGGAGCGCTACCTTCCCGACACCGTGCTCGCCTGGTGCCAGCCCTACGGCTCCCCAGATGCCAGGAGCCCGCTCTGGGAGGGGAGAGACGGGCAGAGCGCCGCTGGCCTAGCCTTCGTCTGCGAGGCCTACCAATGCCGTCTGCCCGTAGGAAGCCCAGATGAGCTCGGCCTTTTGCTCGACGGGCGCTAGACATGCCGGCCAGATGTCACAAATGCCCCTAGCGTGCCGGCACTTTCCTGCTGGTATCCACCAATTCGTGGCTCGGAGCGGGCACCATTGAGAGGGATGGCTGAGCTAGATGTCAGCTAGTGCAGGTTCGGTTGCCCGAAAGTTCCGCCGGCTGCTCGACACGCCGGGGGCGCAGCTACGCCTCATGGTCCTTTCGACCGGTGGCCACCACTGCGTCGGCGTCGACCTCGAGTCGGGCGCGCTCGTCCGAGCCTGGAGCTTCGCGGCGGTTGACCAGCGCATCTCGCCCTACGACCTCGTCGATGTCACTGTCGGTGGCGGCCCGGACCTCGTGCCCGACCCCACGGAGCCCGATGCCCTGGTGATCTCTGGGCCGCCCTCGTACGCCGGGCAGCTGACCGGCAGGCGGGCGGCACGGCTGATGCGCCCGCTGCTGCACCCCGAGAAGGTCCCCCTGCTCGGCTTCCACGGCCCGAGCGTGCCGTTTTGGGAGCGCCGGCCCGACCACCCGTCGGTGGCGCTCGCTCAACCCGAGGGGGCCATTACGGTGACCGCAGATCCCGAGCGAACAGCGTCTGGGGGCATGTGGTGCCACTTCGCGTGGGGGCGGAGGCCCCAGGTCCTAGCCTGCGCAGACCCGCGCCTCGCGGCTTGGATGGAGCGCACAGGACGAGACCGCGCCACCGTGCACGAAGGCACCTACCTCGTCGTGGCGCTCGAGCCACCGGTAGCGGGCCAGTGCCACAAGGTCGTCGAGTCCCTGGTCCCGCGGCGCTAGGGGCGAGGCCCCGAGCCATGAGGGGCCGAGACCCGGCGTAGGAGGGGCCTAGACGGACCCCGAGGCCAACCTCTCCGCCATCGCCCAGCCAAAAGCGATGACCGCGTCCCGGCGCTTCCTGTCGAGGCCAGCCATTAGCTCTACCACCTGGGGGTCGATGTCGGAACTGTCCTCCGGCTCGTAGTCGAGGACGGGCGCGGGGGACCCGTCACCCTTCACCACGAACGTCCGGTCGTCAACGCGGCCCTCGACCCCGAAGCGCTTCGCCAGGCGTCGTGACCAAGCTCTTTCCTCGCCGGAGACCTTGTAGCCCGGGCGCGGGCAAATATCCTCGAGGCCCCCGAACGCAGAGAAGCCGCCCGGCTCGCGCAGCCTTGTGGCCACGAGGACGTCTTCGTCGGGGAAGGCCAGCACGGCCTTTCGGAACTGGTCGGCACGGAGCGCCTCCAGCACACCCCCCCGCTCGGGGGAACGCCTGACCGACACCAAGCCCCAAAGGATGCATGGGGTACCGCCTATGCGCTCCAACGTGCAAAACGAAAATCCCTGCAACTGGCCGCCGGAACGTACCTGAGTAATGAGCACCCACTCGTCACGCTGCTTGGACAGCAACCCGATGTCCAAACCGGCGGGCCCGTCGGCGACGATGTCGGCCATGTCCGCCAACTCGCCGTCAGAGAGCGCTGTGCAGTCCTTCGTCTCGACCTCAAAGCTCATGTCCGCTGTCACTCCTCACTGCTAGGACCAGGTTAAATGTTAGCCCGCTGGTACCTCTCTGTTCCATAGGCACGAAGCCCCGAGCAACACTCGGAGCTCTGCCAGCAGCCCAGGCGACGCCTCCACGTTGAACTCAGCAGGTAGCCGCACCACCTTCTCCCCGACATGGAGCAGGACCGGCGACCCCCCGGGGTGCTCACCTAACAGCTCCCTCAGGCGCGACAGGCGGGCGTCGTCCATGGCGCCGGCTGGGACGGTCACACGGAGGGGCTCGGCTCCGTCCAGGGAAAGCTGCGGGCGCTTAAGCTCCGAGCAGATCAGCTTGGGGGCCTCGTCTCGCTGGTCGAGCCTCCCTTTCACGAAAACCACGGCATCGTCGCCCAACAGGTGCCCGACGTCAGACATCGTGCGAGGGAAGACGAAGACCTCGATCGAGCTCTCAAGGTCCTCGAGCACGAAGGTCGCCATCAGTTCTCCCCGCTTGGTGTACTTGCGGGTCAGCCCCGTTACCACGCCACCGACCCACGGGCCGCCCTTCCAGCCTCCTCCCCCGCCGAAGCCCCTGTCCTGCCCAACACTGGCCTGCCCAAGACTGGCCTGCCCAACATTGGCCTGCCCAACACTGGCCTGCCCAACACTGGCCTGCCCAACACTGGCCTGCCCGCCGGGCCCGCCGTCGGCCCCCTCGCGGCTACCCGCCTCGTCGCGCAGGTCGAGGATCGTGCAGTCGGCGTGGCGGCGCAGTGCCGCCTCCGCCCCGACGAGGGGGTGGTCGCTCACATAGAGGCCGAGCATCTCCTTCTCGAACGCGAGCTTCGTGTGCTTGTCAAACTCCATGTCCGGGATGGGCACCCTGGCGTCGTCGAAGCCACCATCGGCGCCGTCGGCACCACCGAAGAGGCTGAGGACGCCTTGGTCGGCCTCCTTCCGGCGAGCGAGGGTGCGGTCTACGACCTGCTCGAACACGAGGCAAAGCCCCTGGCGGGGATGCCCGAGGGAATCGAAGGCGCCCGCTTTCACGAGCGACTCGACCGTGCGTTTGTTGAGCACCATCGGGTCCACCCGCCGGCAGAAATCGTAGAAGTCCGTGAAGGGGCCGCCCGCGGACCGCTCGGCCAGGATCCGCTCGACCAGGCCCTCGCCCACATTGCGGATCGCCGACAGCCCAAAGGGGATGGCGCCGGCGCTCCTGGAGCCGCCTGCGCCCTCTACGGCCGGCGCACCGGCCTCGGTACCCTTGCACGTGGCGGAGGCAGGGCTAGCCCGCACCGCGGTGAAGTCAGAGGCCGACAGGTTGACGTCGGGCACGAGGACCTCGACCCCCATCTGGCGGCACTCGGCCAGGTACACCCCGAGCTTGTCTTTGTCGTCCTTTACGCTCGTGAGCAGGGCAGCCATGTACTCGATCGGGTGGTTGGCCTTCAACCAGGCCGTCCAGTAGCAGACGAAGGCGTAGCCGAACGCATGGCTTTTGTTGAACGCGTAGTCGGCAAAGGGCTCGATCAGGTCGAAGACGGCATTGCCGAGCTCAGTCCCGTAGCCGGTCTTCTCGCAGCCAGCGACGAACTTCTCGCGCTCCTTGGCCATGATCTCCCGGACCTTCTTGCCCGCAGCCTTGCGGAGGGTATCGGCCTCTGCGAGCGAATAGCCAGCTATACGCTGCGCCACCCGCATCATCGACTCCTGGTAGACCATGAGGCCGTAGGTGTCCGCTAGGACCTCGGCCATGTCGGGGTGGAGGGAGGCCACGGGCTTGCGGCCGTTTTTCCTGTCCGCAAAGTCGTAGTGCATGTTGGCCGCCATCGGCCCGGGGCGGTAAAGAGCATTGACGGCCGCTACGTCGTCGATGCATGTGGGGCCGACCGCACGGAGGAGCGCCCGCATGTTGACGCCTTCCATCTGGAACACCCCTACCGTGTCCCCCTGCCGGAACAGCTCGAAGGTAGCCTCGTCGTCGAAGGGCAGGGCGTCCAGGTCAGGGCGCTCCCCCGTGCTCGTCTCTACCAGGTCGAGCGTGCGCTCGATCACCGAGAGGTTGCGCAGGCCGAGGAAGTCCATCTTCAAGAGGCCCAGCTCCTCGACCCCGTGCATCTCGTACTGGGTCACGATCGGCGCGTCCTCCGGGCGCCCA
>JAJZYO010000185.1 GCA_021798075.1 Actinomycetes bacterium | reverse complement strand
GCGCCGGCCGGCACTGTAGAACTGCGGCTATCGCCCTTTCCTGAAGTGCTTGCCGAGCGTACCTTCCTGGCCCTGGTAGCTGGACCCTATCCCGGTGCCGTAGAGCTTGGCCGGCGGGCAGACCATGCGTTCGAACGTGAGCCGGCACACCCTTTGCCCATGTTCGATCATGAACGGCACGTCGTGGGCGCGCACCTCGAGAGCGGCACGCGAACCCCGGAGCTTCCCAGATGGGTCGTAGCCGAAGCCCGGGTCGAAGAAGCCGGCGTAGTGCGCCCGCAATTCGCCGCTGGTCGGGTCGTAGGCGGTCATCTCGCACGCCAGGGTGGGCGGGACGCACACAGCTTCCCGGGAAAGCAAGAGGTAGAACCGCTCCGGGGCGAGCACTATGCGCCCCTCGTCCTCGGGCAGGGCCCTTTCCCAATAACCCTCCACGGGGTGCTCGCCGGGTTTGGCCATGTCGAGGGCGAAGGTGTGCTCCCTGGCGGTGTAGCCGACGCTTTCGCCGGGCGCGCCCCGCAGGTCTACGGAGAGGAAGAGCCCGTCGCTCGTGGCCAGTTCCTCGGACCTCGCCGGGCGCCCGTCGAGGTAGAGGAGCGGGGTCTCGTTCTCGTGGAGGTACCGGAGCTCGCCGTCGTCCAAGCGGGCCTGGCCGATCATGAGCCGGAGCTGGTTCAGCGAGAGCCCCTCACGCGCCCGCACGGCGAACGAGAGGGGCACCACCTCGACCCACAGCGGCCCCTCGTAACCTGGGGCGACCTCGTCGAAGCGGAAGCTCCGGTCCGTGACTAGGCGGGTGAACACGTCGAGACGCCCGGTCGAGCTTTTGGGGTTGGCCTTGCCCCGGACGAAGACAGGGAGCCGGAGGGACTCGGCCAAGGGCACGAGGTAGGGCCGCCCCGTTTCGAGGACGGCCCCGTCCTGGCGGAGGTCCAGCTCGTCCACTACCAGCTCCTTCAGCTTGTCCTCTACCGGCTTGTCCCCGGGGAGGAAGCTGCATCGCACGCGGTAAGCGCGAGGGCCTAGGCGCAGGTCGAGGCTGGCAGGCTGGATATTGCCAGGTGGGACGGCCTCGGTGCCGGCGTCCACCCAACCCGCTTCGAGCGCTTCTGACAGCATCTGGCTCGGCAGCACGCCGCGCGTTCCCTCGCTCAAGCCGGCGAGGCCGGGTCGGTACGGCATCGTCTAGGGATGGTAGCTGGGGCAAGGGGCAAGGCTCGCATAGCCCAGGCTGCTGTAGGGTGCGACCGTGGGTGACAGCAGCCCCAATGGGGCGGTCCGTCGGCGAGGCGCGAACCTGCGGCTGCTTACCCGCGCGCTCGTGGCGGTCGCCCTGGCGGCGATGGCCGCGGTCGTCGTGCGCCTGCGCGGGACCGGTGGCACTCCCCCGCACCGGGGCGGCTGGCGCGAGCTTTCCACCGAGGACTTCGTGGAGCCCGTGGAAGAGCCCTGAGTGCGCGCCGTCCTGGTAGGGCTGGGCGCAGTCGGTGCCCGCAGCGCCCGCCAGCTCCTTTCTTCCACGGTGGTAGACGGACTGCTGGTCCTGGCCCGCCGGCCCCACCACGTCGCGCCGAACATCGCCTCCTTGGACGGGCGGGGAACGGTCGAACTGGCAGAGCTTTCGGCCGAGGCCTTCATTCGCGAGCTCCCCGAGGCCGCTGTGGTGCTGCTGGCCGCCCCTGTCACGGCACCCTATACCGGCCTAGCGGTGGCACGGGGTGTCCCGGTCGTCTCTGTCACGGATGCCCCTGAGGACGTGCGGTCATTGCTGGCCCTTGGGGGCGACGCCCGCCGGCATGGGGTTGCCGTGGTTGCGGGCGCCGGCATGGCTCCGGGCCTCTCGTGCCTGTTGGCGGCGGCTGCAGCCGAGGGGATGGACGAGCTCCACGAGGTCCACGTCGCGACCGTCGGCACCGGGGGGCCGGCTTGTGCCCGGCGGCGGCACGCTGCGCTGCGCGAATTGGTCGAGGAGTGGCGCGACGGAGCTTGGGAGCGCAAGGTCGCGAGTTCTGGGCGCGAGCTCGTGTGGTTCCCCGAACTCGGCGGCGCTGATTGTTACCGGACCAGCCGGGCCGACCCGCTGCTCATGGCGGAGGCCTTCCCCGGTTTGCGGCGGGCGACCACGCGGGCGGCGGCGTCCCGGCGTGACCGGTTCACTTCCTGGTTGCCGATGCTGCGGCCGCCGCACCCCGAGGGCGCCGTGGGCGCGCTCCGGGTGGAGGTACGAGGCCGGCGGCAGGAAAGGGCCTCCACGGTATTGCTCGGTGCGAACGGCCGGCCGGCGCTCGTGGCGGGTACGGTGGCAGCGCTGGCGGCGGAACTGGCTGCCGCACGGCTCTTGAAACCAGGTGCAGGAGGGCTGGCCTCCTTGGCGCCGAACCCCCGGGAACTGCTGGCCGAGCTCTCCCGGCGGGGTGTCAGGACAGAAGTGTTCGAGGGGGCCGGGCCGACCCCCACCTCGTAGCTCCAGGCTCAGGGTTTGCGGCGGTGCTTCCAGTTGTAGGGGTCCTCCCAGCCCAGAGCGGCCAACGCCTTGTTGACGAGCCGGAGGGCAGCCGTGGCCTCGTAGTCATCGGAATGGAGGTAGATCCGTTGCACGAGGGCCGTACGCGCCGCTTCCAGGGCGGGCCGGCCCGCGCCGACGAGCTCTTCCATCGGGTCACCATCGTTTGCGGCCATACTGCTCGCGTTTCCAGCCAGGGCGGTGGCACGGTCGACGACTTCTTTTGGTTCTGCCATGACGGCCCGAGAGTAGCCCAACGGCCGGCTGGTCAGCTCGGGGTCGCCGGGCGGCGCGGCCGCCGGCGGAAGAACCTGACGACCGGGTCGTACTTGCTGTCTACCACCCGCTCTTTCATGGGGATTATGGCGTTGTCGGTGATCTTGATGCTCTCCGGGCACACTTCGGTGCAGCACTTGGTGATGTTGCAGTAGCCGAGGCCCTGGGCGCCCTGGAGGAACTCTTTGCGGTCGAGGGCGTCGTTGGGGTGCATGTCGAGCTCGGCGTAGCGGATGAAAAAGCGCGGGCCGGCGTAGTGGGCCTTGTTGTCTTCGTGGTCACGTATGACATGGCAGACGTTCTGGCAGAGCCAGCACTCTATGCATTTGCGGAACTCTTGAGAACGCTGCACGTCGACCTGGTACATGGTGAAGGGAGCGGTCGGCTGCTCGGCCGTGGGCGTGAACGCCGGCACCTGCTTCGCTCTCTCGTAGTTGAACGAAACATCGGTGACCAGGTCCTTTATGATGGGGAAGGTCCGCAAGGGCGTGATCGTGACCGGTTCGCCCTCGGGGAGGCTGGAGAGACGGGTCATGCACATGAGCCGGGGCCGCCCGTTGATCTCGGCGGAACAGGACCCGCACTTGCCCGCCTTGCAGTTCCAGCGCACGGCGAGGTCGTTGGCCAGGCTGGCCTGTGCCCGGTGGACGACGTCGAGCACCACCTGGCCCTCCTCGGCCGGCACGACGTACTCGACGAGGTCGCCGCCGCCGGCGTCGCCCCGCCAGATGCGCAGCGTCAAGTCGTAGCTCAATGGTCTCCTTCCAGCAGTTCGGCCAGCTCAGGGGGCATCTTTGGAAGAGGCTGCTCCCGCGTGGCAAGGGCCGGCAGCCCGCTCTCTCGGGGCGTCTTCAGCTCGAGCACCACGTTGCGGTCGCCCCAGGAGAGCTCGGTCATCGGGAAGTCGTCGCGGGTGTGGGCGCCGCGGCTTTCTTGGCGTTCCAGGGCCGCCATGGCGACGGCTTGGGAGACGAGCAGCATGTTGCGTAGGTCGAGGGCGAGGTGCCAACCAGGGTTGTAGTGCCGTCCCCCCCCGACCGAGACTTGGGCGGCGCGCGCCTGCAGCAAGGCGATGCGCTCGAGGGCCTCCTTCAGCTCCGCCTCCACCCGGATGATGCCGACCAGCTCCTGCATGGTCTCTTGCAGCTCCTGGTGGAGGGCATAGGGGTTTTCCTCGGCCTTGCCCGCCCGCAGCGGCGCGAGAGCGTCTGCGGTCGCCGTCGACAGCTCGGCCTCGCTGACCTTGGGCCGCGTGGCGCCAAGAGATTTCACGTAGGCGGCGGCGAACTCGCCGGCGCGCTTACCGAAGACCAACAGGTCGGAGAGCGAGTTGCCCCCGAGGCGGTTGGCCCCGTGCATACCTCCCGCTACCTCGCCGGCGGCATAGAGGCCTGGGACCACCGACGCCTGGGTGTCGGCGTCCACCTCGACCCCGCCCATCACGTAGTGGCACGTGGGCCCGATCTCCATGGGCTGCTTGGTGATGTCGACGTCGGCCAGTTCCTTGAACTGGTGGTACATGGAGGGTAAGCGCCTCTTTATGAACTCGGGGCTGCGGCGGCTCGCTATGTCCAGGAATATGCCCCCGTGCGGAGAGCCCCGGCCCGCTTTTATCTCGGCGTTTATGGCCCGGGCGACCTCGTCGCGAGGGAGCAGTTCGGGGGGCCGGCGGTTGCGCTTGTCTTCGTACCAGCGGTCGGCCTCTTCGACGTTGTCGGCGGTCTCGGCCTTGAAAAACTCCGGTATGTAGTCGAACATGAAGCGCTTGCCTTCCGAGTTGCGCAGCACGCCGCCGTCGCCGCGCACGGACTCGGTGACGAGCAGCCCTCGTACCGAGAGCGGCCAGACCATGCCGGTCGGGTGGAACTGGACGAACTCCATGTTGAGCAGCGTCGCCCCCACCCGGAGCGCGAGGGCGTGGCCGTCTCCCGTGCACTCCCAGGAGTTGGAGGTGACCTTCCAGGACTTGCCTATGCCCCCCGTGGCCAGTACGACGGCTGGAGCCTCGAATACTACGAAGTTGCCCGACTCCCGCCAGTAGGCGAGCAGCCCGGCGATGCGGCCGGCGTCTTTCAAAAGGTCGGTGACCGTGAGCTCCATGAAGACGTCGATGCCAAGCGCCACGGCGCGCTGTTGGAGGGCGCGGATCATCTCCAGGCCGGTGCGGTCGCCGACGTGGGCGAGGCGGGCGTAGCGGTGGCCGCCGAAGTCTCGCTGGCTTATCTTGCCGGCCGGCGTGCGGTCGAACAGCGCCCCCCACTGCTCGAGCTCCAAGACCCGTTCGGGGGACTCCCTGGCGTGCAACTCAGCCATCCGGTAGTTGTTGAGGAGCTTCCCGC
>JAJZYO010000184.1 GCA_021798075.1 Actinomycetes bacterium | reverse complement strand
CAAAGAATGGATCGCCAACGACCGGCAGCTACGACGCATCCTCCAGCAGATGCGCCAGATGGCCGTCAAGGCTGCCGAGCTGAAGCTCAAACAGGCTGCGAAACCCTAGGCCCTAGGTTTAAACGCAAGCTAAGCGGCCGCAGCGGCGGCCTCCCGGGCCGCCTCGGCGTTGTGGCGGCGCAGCCCGCGGCGGAACCACCAGAACGACACCACCACCCCGCACACCGTGAGGGTGCTCGAAAGCCCGGTCTTGGCCGCCAGGTACGTAGCGATCGGCGTGCTCACGAGAAGGGCGATCGTGCCCGCGGCATTGGCCAGGCTGACCAGCGCCCAGAGCAAGCTGATGCGCACGAAAAGCCGCCGTATCCTCGGCCTTTTGACAAACGAGGCCGGCAGGGGCACGAAATCGTGCGCGAGCTTCTCGGCCAGGGGCCGGCCGAGGGGGACAGAGAGCAGGAACGCCCCGCCTATGAGAGCGGTGGCGAGGGACGGCTGAAGGAAATAGACAAAGAGGCTGGCCCCGCTGACCAAGGCGAGGAGCGAGCGGGCGGTGAGGGCGATGCTCGACAAGATGAGCAGGCCGGGAGCCTTCTCTCGCCGGTAAAGCCGCCGGGACAGGGCGACGTAGTTCCATGCGAGCGCCGCCACGATGGCCCCGGTCGGCCCGAGGAAGCGGAGGGCAGCGTAGAACAGCGCCAGCGGTACGAGGGTGGCCTCCAGCACCTGGGGGGCAGCGCGGCGCGCCAAGTCTCGGAGGCGGGGCAGCTCGAAGTGGTGGTGGTCCACACCATTTGGTCGGCCCTCCCGGGGCCGTCTTGAGGCGCCGGCGGGGCGGTGCTGGGCGTGCTCATGCAGAAGCCCTGGTAGGTTCACTTGGGGAGCCCTTGCCTCGCGGGGCAGCCAACCCGGCTCAACTGCGTGGATTTCGCGTTGCGCAGCGTCTGTCTCCGTTCCATCAAAAAACCGTCCGAGGTGCCGCCGTGGGCCCCTTGCGGGCGCCTCGGGGACACGAGCGCTTGGCTCTACCTTTCGCTCCGACCGAACCCATACTCGCGCTGGTGGGGTGAGGGTTCCACGGCGCGGAGGGGTCTTCAGGAACATATCAGCTTGCGTTCGCCTGCTACTAGCCTAGGGCCACAAGTTGCGTCCCCTGCCCACTGACAGTGCCGGCGTCCCCATCGGAGACGACGCCCAGGCGACCGCTCCTCCCTCCCGGGACCGCCAGGGCGGCTCGAGCCGGAGGCGTCGGCAGCGCACGCTCCGGCGGCTCCTGTTGGAGGTCGCCGTCTTGGGTGCTGCGGCCGTTTTCGTGGTCCTGCGGGCGGGCAACAGCTTGGGCAGCGTCGGTACCACTTTCAGCCACCTGCGTTGGCACTGGCTATTGGTGGCGGGTGGTGCCGAGGTGGGGTCGATCTTCTGCCTGTCGTGGCTGCAGCAGCGCCTCTTGCGGGAAGGAGGCCTCGAGGTGGGCGTGCGAGACCTGTTGCCCGTCACCATGGCGAGCAACGCGGTCGCCCAATCGCTGCCGGCCGGGACGTTGTTCGCCGAGGGGTACTCGTTCCGCCAGTACCAAAAGCTCGGCGCCGGCTGGACGCTCGGCCTGTGGGCGGAGCTGTCGGCGGGGGCCATCGAAGCCTCGGCGCTCGCGACCGTAGCGCTCGTCGGCGCCGTGGTCGTAGGACCTTCGTTGAGGCTCGAACTGCTCCCTGCACTTGGCTTCGTGTGGGTGGGCGCCGCGGTCGCAAGCGCCCTTTTCGGCCGTCCCGGGCTGCTCGGGCGCCTGATCGCCCGCGTGCTCCGGTTGGCCGAAGGGTTGTTGCCCGAGAAGGCCTGCGGGCGGATGCGCAGCGCTGAGCGTTCCTTGCGGGAGATGGCCAGCTTCCGGCCGTCGGCGAAGACGTGGTTGCGTTGCCATGTGGTCGCCATCTGCAACTGGGGTTTCGACTCCGTGGTGCTCGTGGCCGGCCTACTTACAGTGGGCGGCCCGGTCCCGTGGCGGGCCGTACTGCTCACCTATGCCGCTGCCCAGCTGCTCGTCGAGCTGCCTATCACCCCCGGGGGCCTCGGCGTGGTCGAGGGCGGCCTCACCGAGCTCCTGACCCGTTTCCACATGAGCGTCACCCAGGCGACGGCCGGGACGCTCATGTACCGGGCGGTCAGCTACTGGCTCCTCGTGCTCGTCGGCTGGGTGGCTGCGGGGTGGCTCGCGGTCCACAACCGCCGTGCCGAGAGACGGCGTGCAACCGGGGAGTACCCACGGGGGCAAGGACCGGGAGGCACGGGTTGGGCCGGGCCGGGCGCCCACCTGAGCGAGGGACGGGCCGCGCTGGGCTCGGGCGGGGAGGCCGGCGGCATGGCGCCGGGCGTGGTGCCCGCCCGTGAGCAAGCCGCCGAGGGCCTGGCGCCGGACGTGGTGCCCGCCCGTGAGCAAGCCGCCGAGGGCCTGGCACCGGCCTGAGCTCTCAGGAGCCTCTGGTGGCGCCGGCTTCGCTTGGGGCGCCGGCGCGTGGCTCCGAGCTTCGTTCGGCGCGCAAGCGGCGGTGGTCGCGGGAGTTGAGGACGGCCGCAGGCACGGCGATGACGACCACGAAGAGCACCGAGGCGGCCGTCCCGTAGACCCAGTCCAGCGGGGCGTTACTGGTGGTGGCGACCAGCGCCTGCGCTACGTCGAGCATCAAGGCGAGCCTAGTAAACGGGCGAGCACGCGAGCATCTCGGGGCGCGGCGCCTCCCTCGTCGTTGTTGAAGTAGGCGTACACCTCGCAGCCCTCGCGCAGCCGCGCCGCCAGCTGGGCGGCCGGCCCGGCCAGCCGTTCGGGCCCGTACTCTCCGGCGTACTTCTCGGCCGGCGCACGCGGCCCGTGGAAGCGGGCATAAGCCCACGTGGCCGTGCGTACCCAGGGGTGCTCGGGCAACAGGTCGTGCCAGCAGAGCGCCGCTTGGTGCTCGGAGAGGACATCGTAGGTGCTGTCGTCGAGCCACGAGGGGTCGCGCAGCTCTATGGCCCAGCGCAACGATGGCGACGCCATGGCGGCCGCGGCGTCCAAGAACGCGGCCAACCTGGAGGTGTCACGCTTCCAGTGGGGCGGCAGCTGGACGAGGTTGGGCCCGAGCGCCGGCCCGAGCAGCACCGCACGCTCGATATAGGCCTGGAGCCAGCGCTCAGGGCTGGTCAGCTTGAGGCGGTGGGTGCCGAAACTGCTGACCTTGAGGGCGTAGACGAAGCCGGGCGGGGCTTGTGCCGCCCAGGCTGTGAAAGTCTCCGGCGCGGGGAGCCGGTAGAAGGTGTTGTTCACCTCGACGGTCGTGAAGACGCCGGCGTAGTGCTCGAACCAGTCCCTGGCGCGGAGCCCCGGCGGGTAGAAGGTGCCTCGCCAGTGCGGGTAGGACCACCCCGAACAGCCGACGTGGGCCCTGGCCATCGGTCACATCTTTATGCGTTCTCCCGACCTGCGAGCCCGGGGACAGCGACAATCGAGCGCCGGTCTAGCATCGTCGAAGCGATGCCCACCGACCCGCTCCGCGCCCGCACCGCCGCCAACCGCCGGAGGGCGCTCGCGCTCGTCGGCGTCTCGTCGGTGCCCCTCGGGCTCGCCATCGGGCTGCTCGCGTGGTGGGCCTCAGGTTGGCCTTACGGGGTTGGCGGTTTCGTCGCCGGGACGGTCGCTTTGGCCCTCATCATGTGGGGGGCAGCGGAACCGCTTGCCCGGCGGGCGCTGGACGGCCGACGAGCCGACGCCTTCCGCCAGGCCCGCCTGCTCAACTTGGTCGAGGGGCTGTGCGCGACGATCGGGGTGCGCCAGCCCGAGGTACGGGTGCGGGAGGAAACCACCTTGAACGCGGCGGTCTGCGGCCGGCGCCGGCGGAGCGCGATGCTCGTGGTGACCCAGGGCCTCGTGGACCAGCTCGACCGCCTCGAGCTCGAAGGTGTGCTGGCCCAGCTCCTCACTCGCATCCGCTGTTACGACATGTTGCCCGCGACGGTGACGGTCGCGACCTTGGGGATCGGTGCCACTTTGCTCTCGCCACCCGAGCCCGTGACCGCGATGGACCGCGCTGCCGTCAGCTTCACGCGCTACCCGCCGGCGCTCGTGAGCGCCCTCGGCAAGATCGAGGCCAAAGGCAGCGAGGTCCGCGGTGCCTCCCGGGCGACGGCTCAGCTTTGGTTCGCCGAACCTGGCGGCAGCACGCGCGCCCTCACTCCCCTGAAGGACCGGACCGAGGCCCTGCGGGAGCTATGAGCACCAGAGTCACAGGTAGGATGGTGGCATGACTGAAAGCGACGGCCAGGGGAGCACAACTTCGAGCCCGCGCACGACTGGTACGGGGATGGTGAAGCGGGGCCTCGCTACCCAGCTGCGCGGCGGGGTGATCATGGACGTGGTCACTCCCGAACAGGCCAAGGTCGCCGAAGACGCCGGTGCCGTCGCGGTAATGGCGCTCGAGCGGGTCCCTGCCGACATCCGTCGCGATGGTGGCGTCGCCCGGATGAGCGACCCTGCCCTCATCGAGGCCATCATGGCGGCGGTAAGTGTCCCGGTGATGGCCAAGGCCCGGATCGGCCACTATTCAGAGGCAAAAGTGCTGGAGGCGCTCGGGGTCGACTACATCGACGAGAGCGAGGTGCTGACGCCGGCGGACGACGAGCACCACATCGACAAATGGCGCTTCACGATCCCCTTTGTTTGCGGGGCCAACGACCTCGGTGAGGCGCTCCGGCGGATCTCCGAGGGCGCGGCCATGATCAGGAGCAAAGGCGAAGCCGGCACCGGCGATGTCAAAGAGGCCGTGCGCCACTTGCGCCACATCCTGGGCGACATCCGCAAGATCGGGCAGTGCGAGTCCTCCGAGCTCTACTCCTGGGCGAAGGAGCTGCGCGCCCCTGTCGAGCTCGTGAGGGAAATAGCCGAGACGGGCGAGCTGCCGGTGCCGCTCTTTTGTGCCGGCGGCATCGCCACACCCGCGGACGCGGCGCTGGTGATGGAGATCGGCGCGCAGGCCGTCTTCGTTGGCTCCGGGATATTCAAGAGCACCGACCCGCCACGTTTTGCCCGGGCGATCGTCGAGGCAACCACGCACTATTCCGACTACTCGATAGTGTCGAAAGTGAGCCGCGGCCTCGGC
>JAJZYO010000183.1 GCA_021798075.1 Actinomycetes bacterium | reverse complement strand
CTCGGCGAGGAGAGCCTCCAGGGTCCCCATGCCACCACCGCCACCGCCCATGCCGGCACCGACGAACATCCGGTCGCGCCATCCCCGCTTGCCCTCAGGCACCGGCACACTGTCGGCGGACCCAGTGGACCACGACGACAAAAGGGCGTCGACCGCCGGCTCGGACAGGTAGGCGCCACCGTGGCAGCCGCTGGCCGCGAAAGGCCCGGCCTGCGCCATGCCCTGGACGCCGCCCGGCCCGAAAATGCCCCCACCCGTCATGAGTCCCCGGTTGCCTAAGGAGTCGGCCTCGTCGAAGAAGCAGATCACCCCGCCGTAGCGCATGGCGAGCTTGCGGAGCTTACGGAACAGGGACTTGACCTTCAGGGGACCGATGCCCATGAACATGTTTATGAAAGCCGCCGGTTCGACGAACACGAAGGGTTTCCCCGTCTCGCCGGCCACGGCCTCCGCCATGAGCGTCTTGCCCGTGCCCGGCGGGCCCCAAAGCAGGATGCCTCCCGGCACGTAGCCACCACGTGACTCGATCGAACCGGGGTCCTCCAAAAAGATGATGTTTTCCTTGACCCTCTCGAGCACCGCGTCCTGGCCCCACACGTTGCTAAAGCGCGTCTTTATGTCATCGGGGAAGTACGTTTCCATGCCTCCCCTGGACAAAAACCAGAAGATCGCCACGAACTGGCCGACCGCGATGACCATAAAGAAAAGTGCGTAAGCGATGATGCCGAGGGCGCCCACCAGCTTGCCCGGGAGAGAAAACAGGCCTTGGACCGGGCTCGTGTGCTCGGCTGCGCCCGCTATGACGGCGATCAACGCGATGAGGATGACCCAGGTGAAGAGCCTCTTGGCCCGGTACTTCCCCCAAGAGCTGATGTGCATGCCCCGGCGCGACAGCCCTCCGAAGAAAACGTCGGCCCAGATGTGGTTCCACCATCCCCAGTGCTCGGATAGGAGGTAATGCAGCTGCCGCGCGAGCTCGATGGCGAAAAGCACGGTGAGCCACCACTTGGAGTCCCAAGTCATCACCAGCCCGTCGTGGATGCTGATGAGCGGGTTGGTGAGGGTGTACCAAAACAGCACACCCCATACGGCTGCCACAAGAACGAGCAAGCGAACGCGCATCCAAAACGAGCGCGGCTTGCGCTTTTCCCAGCGCGAGACGCTGACGAAGCTCACGTCGCCGGGCCCCTCGCCACCCGCGCCGCCGCTATTGGCGCCACCGGCGCCGAAGGGAGGTGGGGGCGGCTGCCCGATCGGGCCCCTATGTGGCCCCGTCCCATCGGGCCCCGGCGCGCCTGGCCACGCCGGCTCCTCGGCATTGACGCTCATTGACTCGTCGAAGGGCGTTGGTCTCATAGGGTTCCCCTATCCGATACGTATGTTTGACACGTAAAAGCTCTGTACGATACTGCCGATCAACGAACCGTTGGTCTTGTAACAGTTCGGCGAGCACCCGACCATAAGGGCCCAGACCCTGTCTGTGGCGCTGTTGACCCAGGTTTCCTGCTGGTAGTCGATCGCTCCCCCGCCAGTGCCAGAGCCGATCTCGTAGGCCATCTTCGTGCCCCTAAGGGCGCCCCTCACGAGCAGCTGGCCTTGTTGTAGCTGCTGGACTGGCGTACCTTGCTGGCTCAGCTGGTCGACGGGGAGCACCACGTCCGAGAGGCTGGACAATGTCAAGCTCTGCTGAGCGGTACCCGCGAGGTCCTCGACCACAAAGACCGCCCAAGGGTAGTTGGATGAGCTGAGAGGCTGGGAAATATTCGGGTGAGGGCCGCCGGTAGCCGCCAGGAAAACCCGTGGCGGGTTGAGCGCGAACATGGACCACTTCGGGTTACTGAGCAGCTGCGACTTGTAGTAGGTCTTCCAGCCCGATGGCAGCCGGAGGTAAAACCTGTCCGCGCGGCTGGCCACCACCAGCCCGCTCGAGCATGCGCTGAGCCCGAGCGTGAGCGCAACGGCGCCACCTGCGAGTGCTACCCGAGAACGCGTGAAGGGGTGCGGTCTCACGTCTAACCGCCCTGGGCCGTGACCGTGAAGCTCTTCACGATGCCCTCCAAAACTCGCTGGTGCGAGACAAAACAACGAGCCGAACAGCCAGCTGCCAGCACCCAGACCTTGTTTGTGGGGCTGTTCATGACGGCCTCCTGCTCGAAAGCCAACGAGCTTGCACCAATGCCCAACTGGTATTCGACCAGGGTGCCGCGGAGGCCACCTTTTACGACCAGCTTCGAGGGCCGGAGGGCCTTCACGGTCAAACCCGAAGAGGACGCGCCGCTCACGTTGAAGATCTCGTCTTCAAGGCTAGAGAGGGAGGTGCCGGTCTGGTCCGTGCTCCCAAGGACCTTGACCAACCCGAGCACCCATGGGTCCGAGCCAGCCAAGCCGTTGCGCCCAAGGTGTGCTACCGGGCTTGCGAGGGTCGCGTAGACCGGGTAGGACGCCCCTTGCGCCTTCAGCTGGGAGTCCTGCGCAGCTGTCGGCAGGCCGATGCTTTGCAAGTCAGAGGAGCTGAGCGTGTACCAGTGCTTGGGGGCCTTGAAGTAAAACTCCTGGCCCGTGCTCCCAAGGTAGGTGGCTGATGTCGAGCACCCCGCGAGGAGACCCGCCAACACGGCCACGGAACCGACCAGGCCCGCGCTCCAACGAACGACAGCGCCGGCCCCCTGGCGAGCCTGGGGCACTCTCGCGGGCTCTGCGCTCACTGGTGCCTAACATGCTAGGGCTAGCCCTGGCACCTCGGAGGTCGCAGCCTGCGGTTTTTTCTAAGTGTTCACTGAAGTGGGCGGGCGCCCATGACCCTACGTTGGGCTCCCGCCGCAGCGTGGGCCTACCTTCTTTTTGGTCGCGGGCGCTTTTGGGAGGCCCGGGCGAGGCTCCCGGAGGCGCCGGGCGAGCCGGCGCGCTGGCCGCCGGTGGCGGTCGTCGTAGCGGCGCGCGACGA
Organism: Actinomycetes bacterium; assembly: GCA_021798075.1. The sequence continues at coordinate 2,182 of JAJZYO010000183.1, read as the reverse complement.
GGCCGCCCTCCTGCCGCGGACAATCCCAGCCCTCCTCACCCAGGACTACCCGGGGCACGCTCATGTGGTCCTGGTCGACGACCAGAGCTCGGACGGCACGGGCGAGGTGGCGAGGGAAGTGGCGAGGAGGAGCGCTGGAGCGAGCCTCGGCCTTTCCGTCGTGAAGGGTTCCCCGCGCCCTCCCGGGTGGGCAGGCAAGCCCTGGGCCATGGCCCAAGGTGTCCAACGGGCCATGGATGCCCCGGTAAGTCCGGAGTGGATCCTCTTCACGGATGCGGACATCGCCCACCCACCTGGGTCGCTCCGCCAGCTGGTCGCGAGCGCCCTCGCTAGCGACAGGGCTGCCGTCTCGCTCATGGCCCGCCTCTCCACCGCCAGCCGTTGGGAACGCCTGACCATGCCCCTCTTCGTCTACTTCTTCGCCCAGATCTACCCCTTCAGGTGGGTGAACGACCCCGGCAGGGCAACCGCCGCTGCTGCGGGCGGCTGCCTCCTAGTGAAGACGGCGGCCCTGGAGGAAGCGGGCGGCGTAGGTGCCTTTGCGAGCGCCACCATCGACGACGTGGCCCTCGCCAAGGCGCTGTCGGCCGCGGGCTTCGACATCTGGCTGGCCCTGGCCGGCGACGGGAGCCCGGGGCAGGCTCCCAATGTCGAAAGCCTGCGGCGCTACCCGCACCTCGCGGACATCTGGGAAATGGTCGCCCGCAACGCTTACACCCAGCTCGGCTACAGCCCTGCAGCACTCGTGGGGACCGTGGCGGCTCTCTCCGCGGTCTACCTCGCCCCTCCCCTGCTCGCTACCGGCGGACTCTTGTCGCGCAAGCCCGGCCCTGTCCTCGCAGGCTTGGCGGCGTGGACGGCGATGGCGGCGAGCTACTTGCCGATCGCTAGGTACTACAAGGTCCCGGCCGCCACAGCCGCGGCCCTTCCTTTCACCTGCTCGCTCTACATGGCTATGACACTTGACTCAGCACGGCGGCACCGCTCCGGCAAGACTGGCTGGAAGGGCAGGCCCACCGGCCTCTGACCCGCCGGCAGGCACGGTCGGCTGCACCAGCATCCCGCATGGGCATGCCAAACTGGACGCGTGCCCATGCGGGAGGACTGCCGCCACTTCCAGAGCCGGACGTACTCTTCTGGCGAGGTCGCGCGCTTTTGCGTGCTAAACCTCGCCCCCGAGTCGCCCTGGCGCTGCCCGGCCGATTGCCCGCGTTACCAGCGGGACATCATCGACGGGACCTTCGTCGTAGGGACCCTTGCCCGGCCCCGGGTGGAGAGAGAGCCCGACTTACCTGAAGGAGAGGTCGCGAGCATCCTCGATGCTGCCGACCTGATCGTCACCGCCGCCGGCCCCGAGATCGTCGCCGAGATCGAGCGCGAACGCGGGTCTCGGCCCTGGTGGAAAGTCTGGAGACGTAAGGACGACGGGGGCTTCAAGCTGAGCGAGCGCTGAGCGCCCCGCCGGCGGTCGGGGAGGCCGGCGGGAAGGCCGGCGGGGAGGCCGGCGGTCGGGCGGGCCGGCGGCGGCTGGCCGTGCAAGTAAGTCTGCCCAACGGCCCCTCCCGAAGGGGCGCTGGGCAAGATTGCTTACATCCGCCGACCGTCGGGCCCTGATTCATTACGCTCCACGTAATCAATCCGCACCCAACGCCCCGACCGACCGCACCCAACGCCCCGACCCCACCCAACGCCCCGACCGCACCCAACGCCCCGGCGCCGGCGCCGGGCAAGGTTGCCTACGTCACGGGCAATTAAGGGTTAAGCCCCGCCCAACGCGCGGCCGACGGGTCAGCGCGAGCGGCGAGGAGTAACAGCAGCACCGACTCGACTATCTCCGAGTCAGACATGGTCGCGACGATGTGCGCCACTTTCCAGCCGAGGGCGGCCAGCGCTGTCAGCTTGTGGCGCTCACGGTCGAACGCGGAGCGCGAAGCGACGCGGTGCGCCCTGCCGACGAACTCGGCAACGACCATGTCCTCAGGCCAGGCGGCGTCTGCTACGTAGATCGAGCTCGCCGTACGGATCTGGTAGTGAGGATGGAAAGGTTTGAGCGGCTCGAGGGCACGGTAGGCACGCGCCTCGAAGACGCTGTCGGCGACGGGCCCCTCCAGCCGGAAGTCGAGCAATCGTTGCAGCACTTCCCGCCCCGGGAGGTTGGCCCGGGCCCTGCCGAGCGCGTCTT
>JAJZYO010000182.1 GCA_021798075.1 Actinomycetes bacterium | reverse complement strand
GTCTCGGGTCGCGACCGCGGTCGCCCAGTTTTGTCGAGGTGAGGTCACCGGTGAGGGCACCGTGGGCCGGCGGAAGGGCGCGTTCGCACCCAAGGGGCGCTGGGCGATGGACTGGTACTATCCGGTCCTGACAGGTGCGCTCGCCGGTGAAGAAGCCCGCCAGCGGATCGCCCTCCGTTGGGGCGAGTTCGTGGAGCCTGGCCTCGGGGCCCGGTGCGTCGCGGACCGATACTGGGTGACCGCCGCCGAGACCGCCGAGTGCGCCATGGCGGTGGCGCGCGCCGGCCTGGCCTCCGAGGCGCATGCCTTGCTCGCTTGCACCCGCCACCTCCGCCACCCGAGCGGCGCGTACTGGACGGGCTGTGCCCACCCAGAATGTGCGCGTTACCCAGGCGGCCAGCTGAGCACTTACTCAGCCGCGGCCGTGGTCATGGCCGACCACGTGCTCGCCGGCCGGAGCCAGGCGGCCGCCATTTTTGCTGCCGACGGCGTTGCGCACCGAAACGGCGGCCTGGCGTCCTGACGCGATGCAGGCAGGAACGCCTACCCGGCCGTAGCTGGCGCCGGCGAGCGCGACCGTAGGCGCCTGGCGGTGGAGCTGGTCGCGGAGCGCGGCCACCCTCTGTAAGTGGCCCACCGGGTACTGGGGCAACGCTCCTGGCCAGCGGCTCACCCTCCAGGCAATGGGGGAGATCTCTGCCGGGCGTTGAGAAGCGGCGGTGCCTGGCCGGTGCCTCCCTCCGGTTTGAGCGCCCATGAGCACGCCAGCGACCTCGCCGAGAACCCGGCCGGCGAGCTCCTCATCTGCGAGCGCTGACCACCGCTCGTCACCGGCCTTGCCGACCGACACCCGGAGGATGGTCGTCCCGGTGCCGGCCCAGTGCGGCCACTTGTTGCTCCCAAACGAGCACGCAGTCATGAGCAGCTCGCTCGGGGGCGCCACCAACAGGCCGCTCGCGTGTGCTGGTACGGGCAGCGAACCCTCTGGTATGGCCAGGGTTACGATCCCGACGGAGGCGAAGGGGAGCTGGCCCAACTGGCCCATTTCAACACCTAGGCCAGCGAGCAGGCTCTTCGCCCCCGGGGCGGGAACGGCGACCACGACGCCGTCATAGCGTTCCCCTGCAGGCTCGACCGAAACGGCCTGGCCGTCCCGGAGCAGCGCGCTCACCTCGAGCGGGATGAAGGCTACGTGGGCTGCCTTCAAGCGCTCTACGAGCCCGTCCGCTATCGCTTGCATCCCGCCCCTCGGGGCGACGAAGACCGGGCCGGCAGCGCCGCCCGTGTCGCTGCCCGTACTGCTGCTGCCCGTACTGCTGCTGCCCGAGCTGCCGCGCGGGTTGCTGCCCGAGCTGTCGTGCGTGTTGTGGGCGGCTTTGCGCAGGGCCAGGAGGAGGCTCCGGTTGGCCTTGGCGGCCGCGAGCAGCTGTGGAGCGGCGATGGCCGCCGAGAGGCCGCGTGTCCATCCGGCGTAGATGCTCCCTACCAGTGGTTCGACCAGCCGGTCGGCTACTTCACGGCCAAAGCGCGAAGCGACCAGGTGCCACAGGCTCTCGTCGTCACCCACGGCCGCAGCAGGTAGTGCCAGGTCCAGGGCGGCCCTGGCCAGTCCGGCGGGGGAGAGGAAACCAGAGCGCGCCAAGGGCCACATGCCCGCCGGCACGCCGAGGATGAGCCCTCCGGGAAGGGGCCTGAGCTCGCCGTCGCAGCAAACGAGAGCCTTGGAAGCGCTAGGCGAGACAAGTTCGTCGTCGAGGCCAAGTTCTGCGCACAAGGCGATGCCCTCGGGCACTCGTGCGAGCAGGGAATCAGGCCCCTCGTCGACTGGCCGCCCCAAGAACTCGGAGGTGACTAGTTTCCCTCCTAAGTGGCTTGGTTCGTATACAGCAACCTCCGCACCAGAGGAAGAGAGCTCCCACGCGGCGGCGAGACCCGCTATGCCCCCCCCGATAATTGCCGCTCTCACTGGGCCTCTGACCTCTCCATGTCCCCAACCCTCACCGTAAACTTGAGCATGAGCTTCACCGGTCGTCCCCTGCGGTCGGGGCACCTGTGCCCCGAGCCATTGTGCCTGGGCCCGCTGTGCCTGGGCCCGCTGTGCCTGGGCTCGAAGTCTGCGAGTGCACGAGGTCGACGAGCCGCGACAGCTGAGCTGGGTCGGTGGCCGGGAGCACCCCGTGGCCGAGGTTGAAGATATGACCGGCCGGCCCCGCCTCCCTCAGCACCGCCTCGGCCTGCTGGGCAAGCACTTCCCAAGGAGCGAGGCACGCGGCCGGGTCCAGGTTTCCCTGAAGCACCGAGCCCGGCCCGAGCCGGCTCCTGGCCACGCCGAGGGGCACCCTCCAGTCGACCCCTACCACGTCGGCTCCCGCCTCCGAAAAGAGCCGGAGCAGTTCTCCTGTGCACACGCCAAACACTATGCGGGGGACGTCGAGCGCCTTCAGGCTCTCCAAGATCGACCGGAGCGCCGGCAGTACATAAGAACGGTAGTCCGGGGGCGACAGTGCCCCACCCCAGCTCTCGAAGATCTGCACGGCAGATGCCCCGGCCTCGACCTGGGCCCGGAGACTGGCGACGGCGATGGCTGCCAAGCGGCCCACCAGGTCCCCCCACAGGCGAGGTTCGCCCCACATGAGGGCCTTGGTCGTCGTGTACGAACGCGAAGGCCCACCCTCTACCAGGTAGCTGGCCAGGGTGAACGGCCCTCCCGCGAACCCGATGAGGGGTACGGGGCTCTCCTTGGCGACGAGCCGGGCGGCCTCGGCCACGTAGGGCGGCGGCTCGACTCGGAGCCGGTCGAGGTCGGCGGCGCTGCGGAAGGGCTCCTCTACAACGGGCCCTACGCCGGGGGCTATGTCGACCCCGAACCCGGTGACGGGCACGATGATGTCCGAGAACAGCACGGCAGCGTCGACCCCGTACCGACGGACCGGCTGGAGCGTGATCTCGGCGGCCAGGTCGGGCCGGCGTGCCGCGTCGAGGATGCTCCCCTCACCTCGCAGTTGGCGGTACTCGGGCAGGTGGCGGCCGGCTTGGCGCATGAACCAAACCGGGGTCCAGGGCACCGCCTCGCCCCGGCAGGCGGCGAGGAACGGCGAGGGCGGCACCTACCTAACGTAACCTGGCTCGGAGCACAAACGCCTTGCGCGGCCCTCGGTGCTGCGAGCAAAGTAGGCGTTCCGGGCTAGAACTACCCATGCCGCACCCTGACCTACCCGCCGAGCAGGCTTACCTGGACCGCGCCTATAGGCGGCTCGAGCTCGTGCGGAGCGAGACCGAGGCGCGCCTGAAGGAGGCGTTCGGCGAAGAGCGCGGTGGCACGTTCCAGTCCTACACCGAGCGCGACATCCGGGTGCGAAACAGTATTTCGCGGCTAGAGAAACTGGAGCTCGGCCGCGAGGCCCTCATCTTCGGACGGATCGACCGCGACTCCAGTGGGGACGCCAGTGGGGACGCCAGTGGGGACGCCAGTGGGGACGCCAGTGGGGACGCCAGTGGGGACGCCGACGGGGGCGCATCCAGGGACCAAGGCGAAGAGAGCTTCCATATCGGCCGCGTGGCGCTGTCCGACGAACGCCACGAACCCCTCGTGGTCGACTGGAGGGCGCCCGTAGCGGAGCCCTTTTACCGTGCTACCGGCGCCCACCCGATGGGGCTGCGCCGTCGCCGCCATTTCCTCACGGAGGCACGGCGTGTCGTCGACCTCGAGGACGAGCTGTTCGCAAGCGACGGGAAGACGCCCGAGAGCGTTGGCCCGCGGGTGCTCGGTTTGTCCGGCCCTGCCGTGCTTATGGCCGTCTTGTCGCGCTCCCACACCGGGCGCATGCGCGACATCGTGGCGACCGTCCAGGCCGAGCAGGACGAGGTCATCCGCGCGCCATTGGCTGGCGCCCTCGTCGTCCAGGGCGGACCGGGTACCGGCAAGACGGCCGTGGCCCTCCACCGGGCTGCATACCTGCTCTACACCTATCGCTGGCCCCTGGAGGGCCAGGGGGTGCTCGTGGTGGGCCCCAACCCAACGTTCCTTCACTACATCGACCAAGTCCTGCCTTCGCTCGGAGAAACCGGTGTCGAGCTCACGACGGTGAGCGGGATTTACCGCGCGTCGCACCCGAGGGCGGACGAACCACCCGACGTCGCCCGCCTGAAGGGTGACCCCAGGATGGCTCGCCTCGTCCGGAGGGCAGTCCGCCAGCGAGAGCGCGCGCTTCGGGAGCGGTTGGATGTCCCTTATGGTTCGATGGCTCTCGCCATCACGCCGGAGGCCTCGGAGGCCATCGTCGGCGCGGCAAGACGCCGTCCGGGCACCCATAACGCCCGCCGGCGCTTCGTGGAGTCCCAACTCTGGCAGCACTTGGCGTCGCAGCTGGCAGAGCGCGACCAAGTGCGAGCGAGCACCCGCGGGCCGGCCGAAGCTGCGAACGGCCCCGAGATGGAGCAGCTGGTCGCCGAGGTGCGGGCCGAGCTGCGGGGCCGACCAGAGATCGTTCTGGCCCTCGACCGCATGTGGCCGAGATTGTCGGCCGAAGAGCTGCTCCATGACCTTTTCGGCGCCAGGGCCTTGCTCGAGGGTGCCGGGCGCGGTGTCTTCGGCGAGGCCGAGCTCCGCCTTCTGCGGCGGCGGCGAAGTCCTTCGGTGAAACAGGTGGCCTGGTCGGCTGCGGACATGGCCCTACTGGACGAGGCGCGCTCGCTCTTGGGGCCGAAGTCCATCAGGCCACGGGCCTCCGTGGCCAGGTCTTCGGCAGCCGGGTTGGCCGGCGTGGGTTCCGAAGGCGCACCTCGCACCTACGGCCACATCGTGGTGGACGAGGCTCAAGACCTCTCGCCGATGGAGCTGCGCATGGTGGGCCGGCGCTCGCTCTCGGGCTCGATGACCCTAGCCGGTGACATCGCCCAGGCAACCGGGCCCTGGGCGCCCGGCTCATGGGAGGACGTGATGGCCCACCTGCCGGTGAACCACGGCTGGCGCCGGGTGGCCCTATCGGTCAGCTACCGGGCACCCGCCGAGGTAATGGACCTTGCGGCCGCTGTGCTTCGGGAAGCGCTCCCCGGCGCGATCCCCCCTGACCCAGTCCGGCGGACCGACGAGCACCCCCGCTTCGTCGAGGTCGCCGGCGAGCCCCACGTCTCAGGCGAGCCCCATGTCGCCGG
>JAJZYO010000181.1 GCA_021798075.1 Actinomycetes bacterium | reverse complement strand
CTCCCGAGCCCCTCTCGGGTGACGGTAGGGGCCATCGGGCCGCCGGGCAAGCGCGTTTTCTACCTCCAAGTGCGCCAGGACGACCGGGTGGTGACGCTCAAGCTCGAAAAGCAGCAGGTCCTTTTGCTGGCAGGGGGCCTCTCCGAGGTCCTCGCCGACCTGGCTGCCCCGTCCGCCACACCCGGCGAGGGCGAGCTCCAACTGGAAGAGCCCGTAGAGGAACAATGGGCCGTGGGTACGATGCAGCTCGGCTACGACTCCGAGGCAGACAGGATCGTGCTCGTGGCCCGAGAGTTCCGCCCCGAAGCCGAGGAAGAGGAGCCCGGGCCCGACGACGGCCAGATGCGCGTGAGGCTCACTCGGGAACAGGCGGCGGGGGTGATGGAGCACGGTAAGCGGCTGCTCTCTCGGGGGCGCCCGCCTTGCCCACTCTGCGGTTACCCGCTCGAGGACGGCCACAGCTGCCCCAAGACAAACGGGCACCGGGCACCTGCCTTGTGAGCGGGGCCAAGCACCGCCACGCCCCGACCGAAGTGCGGGGCCTCAGGGGAGCCGGGGGAGGAGCCCGGACGGCGGGTGATGACGCCGGCACCTTGGCCCTGCTATCTGAAGGCAAAATAGAGCTGAAGGGCCGGATCGCCTGGAGCTCCAACGCCACCTTCCTCGTAGAGGTCCGCGCCGGCGGAGGGGATCGCTCACTCGCCATATACAAACCCACCAAGGGCGAGCGGCCGCTTTGGGACTTCCCGCGGGGGCTCTGGAAACGAGAGGTTGCCGCGTACGAACTGGCCAGGTGGCTCGGCTGGGACCTGGTGCCGCCGACGGTGGGGCGCGCCGACGGTCCCTTCGGGCCGGGGTCGCTCCAGTACTGGGTGGACGCCGTGGAAGATGAGCACTACTTCACGCTCCTGGACAAGCCACAACACCTCCGAGCTTTGCGGAGGGTGGCGGTCTTCGACTTGGTGGTCAACAACGCGGACCGCAAAGGAGGCCACTGCCTCCTGGGCCCAGACGGCCACATCTGGGCCATAGACCACGGCCTGTGCTTCCACACCGACACCAAGCTGCGCACGGTCATATGGGACTTCGCGGGCGAGCAGATCGAAGACAACCTCCTCGATGCCTTGGAGCCCTTGGCAGAGGGTCAGGTCCCAGATGGCGTTTCCCGGCTGCTGGAGGCGGGAGAGCTCGGTGCTCTGGCGGGGCGCGCCCGGACGCTGCGGCGCCGGCGCAAGTACCCTGCCCCCACGTCTCAATGGCCCTATCCATGGCCGCTCCTCTGACCACCCGGGACGTGCGCTCGCAGGCGGGCGAACGGTGCCCGTCGTCGCACTAGTAGGGTGGCGATAGCCGTGGCCTGGCCAGCGTGGCGGCGGCGACCGGGGCCCGTCTCATTTGCGCGAGAGGAGACCTGAGGTATGCGTTACGAGGGCGAGGTGCGCCTGACGCTCCCGGCCCGGCCCGAGTACATCGGGTTGGCAAGAGTGACCGCCGCCGGGCTGGCGAGCCGCCTCGGTTTCACCTATGACCAGGTCGAAGACCTGCGACTGGCGGTGGACGAGATATGCCACGGCCTGACCGGCAACAGCGGGCGGGACGGCACGATCGAGGTGCGTTTCCTCCTCTCGCCCGAGAGCCTCACCGTGCGGGGCCAGGGCCGGTTCCAGGCACCCGGGCCCGTCGCCTTGTCGGAGATGTCAGAGGTGATCCTCGACGCACTCGTCGACGAGCACTTCCTCGGCGACGGCGCGGGTGGGCCTCACTTCGAGCTGGTGAAAAGGCTCGAGCCGCGCGCCCCGGCCCCTGCCAGCGACCCACGGGGAGGGCTCACGTGAGCCCCGAACCCCGCGATCACCAGGATCTCCGGGAGCAGTTCGCCGCCTACGCCGAGAGCCGTGACCCAGCCCTTCGCGGCGAGTTGGTCTCCGCTCACCTCGGCCTGGCCGAGTACCTGGCACGCCGCTTCGCCAACCGCGGGGAACCCTTGGACGACCTCGTGCAGGTGGCTTCGCTCGGGCTCATAAAAGCAGTGGACCGTTTCGACCCTGGGAGGGGGGCCGAGTTCTCCACTTACGCCACCCACACGATCGTGGGTGAACTGAAGCGGCACTTCCGGGACAAGGGCTGGGCGGTCCGGGCACCCCGACGGATGCAGGAGCTCTACCTCCGGCTCGGCAAGGTGGTCGGCACCCTCGGTCAAGAGCTGGGCCACTCCCCCACGATCGCTGAGCTAGCCGGAATGTTGAACGTGTCCGAGGAGGAGGTGCTCGAAGCGCTCGAGGCGGGCCAGGCCTACCGCTCCGCGTCGCTCGACGCCCCGGCGGCGGGAGAGGAGGGCGAGTCCCTTGGGTCCCGCCTGGGTGACGACGACCCTTCGCTAGAGGATGCCGAGAGGCGCGCCACCCTGTCCCCCTTGCTGGCCAAGCTCGCCCCCCGTGAACGTCTGATAGTGCAGCTCCGCTTTTTCGAGGGGCTCACGCAGTCCGAGATCGCCGAACGCCTCGGGATATCCCAGATGCACGTCTCGCGCCTGCTCGCCCGTAGCGTGGCCACGCTCCGTAACGCAGCAGAGGCGCCGGCCCGTTAGGGGCGACCCGCATGCGCCTGATGCTCGTGGTGAACACCTCGGCCTCCTCGGTCACCCCGAGGGCGAGGGTGATGGTACAAAAGACGCTCTCGGGTAGCCACGACGTCGTGTGCAAGGAGACCAACAGACGAGGCCACGCGGCGCGGCTGGCCCAAGGTGCTGCCGCAGATGGTTTCGACGCCGTCGTCGTGCTTGCCGGTGATGGGACGCTGAACGAGGCGGTCAACGGGCTGGCCGGCTCACAGACCGCTCTGGCCGCGCTCCCGGGCGGTTCGACAAACGTGTTCGCACGCACGGTAGGCACATCGAGCGACCCCGTCGAGGCAGCCGGGCAGCTCCTTGCCGCCCTGGCCGAGGGCTCGCTCGAGCGCGTCGGCCTCGGCCAAGCCAACGGCCGCTACTTCTTGCTCCACGCCGGCATCGGTTTCGACGCGGCGGTCGTCGCAGCGGTGGAAAAGCGTGCTTCCCTGAAGCGCTATACGGGCCCGGCGGCGTTCTTGCTGGCCGCCCTTTCTTGCTGGGTGGGAGGCTACGACCGAAAACACCCGGCCTTTTCTGTTTCCACTGGTGACGTTTCCATCGATAGGGCCTATTTTTCGGTCTTCTTGAACAGCGACCCCTACACCTTTTTGGGCAACCGGCCCTTGCACATAGCCCCGGGGACGCGCCTCGGCGGCCCGATGAGCCTGGTCACCTTCGACAAGTTGACCTTGGCGACGCTACTGCCCGTGGCCGCGGCAGCCCTGGGCCAGGGGGTGAGGGGTGGCAAGCGGGCCCACTTGATGACGGCGCGCGACGTGAAACGAGCGACCGTAGTCGGCAGGCGCCCCGTCCCTTACCAGCTCGACGGGGATTACGCAGGTGAATCCCAGCGCATCGAGCTCACCTGGTCGAGCGAGGAGCTACTCATCGTCATCCCTGATAGGGGCCGCGCTCTTGACGATCGGCCCTTCCAGTTTTGAGCTCCCAGGGATATACTCCGATGGGCACGAAGCACGGCCGTGCCCTATACTGCTAAGCGCACTCAAGTGAAGAGTTTCACAAGCCAGCAGGTCCGGCCAGGCCCGTTGGAGCAACAACAGGGCGCAACCGGCTCGGACATTTGAACGCGTCGGCATGCCAGGAGGAGACACGAGTGGCCCTCACTTGGACCAGGAACATCGAATGGGACGTCGAAGACTGGCGAGAGCGAGCGGCGTGCCGGGACACCGACCCAGACTTGTTCTTCCCGATCGGGAGCACGGGCCCTGCTGTCGAGCAGATCGTCTCGGCCAAGGCGGTCTGCGCCACCTGTGACGCGTGTACTAGCTGCCTCGAGTTCGCGCTGGCCACCAACCAGGAGTCCGGCATTTGGGGCGGCACGACCGAAGAAGAGAGGCGCAAGCTCCGCAAAGCCTGGCTCGCCAGGCAGCGCCGGGCTATCTAGGCCGGTCCCCGTACGGCCGGTGCCGGGCTAGGCATGCACGCTCGCACCGCTCGCCCGTAAGACCCGGGCAAGCGGAGCGCTATATCCGGGCCAGGTCGTCGCCCACTGGGTGGTTGATCGGGACCACCAACCGGGCGACCGTGCCACCATCGCTACGCATCTCGATCTTGCCTCCCAATTGACTGTTGACAAGGCCCCGCACGATCGAGAGCCCGAGGCTTGTCGTGCTGTCCACCGAAAACCCAGGCGGCAGGCCGGCGCCATTGTCGCGCACCTCGACCACCAGTTCGTCGCCCCGACGTGAAAAGGTCACGTGCACGCGTGCTTCCGGTTCGGCGCGATAGGAGACAAAAGCGTGCTCCACCGCGTTTTGCATGAGCTCGTTGAGCGCCACCGCCAAAGGCGTCGCCACCTGTGCGCCCATGTGGCCCGCCCCTCCCGACCAGGTGACCCGCACCGGGTGCGCCGTGCTCGAGAGGTCCTCGGCCATCCGCACGAGCGAGGGCAGGATGTCGTCGAAGTCGACCTCTTGGGCCGTGTCGCGCGACAGGATCTCATGGACCATGGCGATGCTGCGCACCCGGCGCTCCGCTTCGTCGAGGGCGTGCCGGGCCTCCCCCGCGGGCAGGCGGCGGGCCTGCAGGCGAAGGAGGGACGAGATCGTCTGCAAGTTGTTCTTCACCCGGTGGTGGACTTCACGAATGGCCACGTCCTTGCTCATGAGGAGCCGGTCCCGGCGGCGGATGTCGGTGACGTCCCGGACAAGCACGAGCGCCCCCGTCAGCTTGCCCTGGTCCAAGAGGGGGATGCACCGGATGAACACGGCCACCTCGCCCAGTTCGAGTTCTTCCGACGCGGGCAGGAGCTCTTTGTAGGCCCGGGGGACGGGGGACTGTTCGAGGCCCAGTTCCTCCAAGCTGGCGCCCAGCACTCCCCGGAAGACGCCGAGGCGGTGCATGGCGTTCACAGCGTTCGGTGACGCGTACTCGACCCTGCCGGAGGCGTCTAGGACCATCACCCCGTCGCCCACCCTCGGCGACTCCGAGGAAAGCGGTTCGTCGAGCAGGAAGGGGAAAGCCCCCGCTGTCACCATGCGGGCGATCCGGTCGAAGACCCCCGCGTACACCCGTTCGAGCTCGCCCGGGCGCCGGCCGACCCTGAGGGGTG
>JAJZYO010000180.1 GCA_021798075.1 Actinomycetes bacterium | reverse complement strand
GGGCTGGAGGAACACGAAGACCCCTACATGGTTGATGGTAACGACGAGCCCTTGGCCGCTGGCAACGCTTTTTCTGTCGAGCCCGGTATTTACGTGCCTGGAAAATGGGGCGTGCGCATCGAGGACGTTGTTGTCGCCACGCCCGATGGCCCCCGACCCCTCAACCGGGAGAGCCACGCGTTGACGGTCCTCGAAGGCTGACCCTCCCGACCTCGGTGCGGCGCGTATGTCTCAATGCGCGCAATCATGCCCGACGGCCTGTCGAAGGTGGGGGTTGGGCACGGATTGATTACATTTGCCCGTCGCCGTCGGGGCGTTGGGCATGGATTCGTTACGCTCACCGTAAGGAATCAGGGCCCGACGGCGGCCCAGTGTGAGGAATCCGACCCAACGCCGGCGGGCGCAACGCCGGCGGGCGCAACGCCGGGCCGGCCTGCGAGACCAGCGCGAGAGCGATGCGAGCCGCCACGCCTCCCAGGTACAAAACGGCCCTGCGAGCTCAAATGCTCATCTTGGTCCCCCACATCCTGGCGACGAGGCCGCATTCAGCGGGGCCAATCTCCTCGACAAGGTGCTCGCTTTCATCCCGGCCGCCGAACCTGTCGTCGACCCGGTGCTTTTCGCAGACGGCGTATTGCTCACCTGGGAGCTTGCCATCTCGTTCGTCGTCTCTCTGCTTGGGACGGTAGCCGCCACCCAGCTCGGGAGCGTCGTGCACGAGCGGAGCACCCTGCAAACGGGCTCGAAGGTGAAGCTTCGGCAAGTGCTGCGGCCCGTGCAAGCCTGAGCCGTCCCCCTCGGGGCGACCCAAGTGCCCCGGCCGCGGTCCAGATACCGGGGAATGTCGTCCCGAAGGGTCGCTGGCGCGCCACCCCGGCCGTGCCCCCGGCCCAGCCGCCACATGCTCTGCGGAGGCGTGTTGGGCCCGAGGGCAAAAGGGCTCAGCGCGTCCGGAGGGCGACCAGGACTGCTACGCCAGCGGCTACGGCGGCGACCAACATCGCTGCGCTGTCGCCCGTGATGCTCGCCACCTGGCCGTGCTTGCCAACCGCCTCCGCCACAGCAGGAAGGAGCGAGGCGCCTACCGCCGCACCGATCTGGCGGCTCGTGTTGACAGCCCCGCCGACGAAGCCCTGGTCGGCGTCGTCCATGCCCATGCTCGCCTCCACTGTGCTCGCGAAGGCGATGCCGGCGGTGCCGAACCCAACCAGCGTCACGGCCGCAAGGGCCGGTCCGTAGGAGCCAGAGGTGGGCAGTTGGGTGAGGACGAGGAACCCGACCAGGGCCGTCGCGGCGGTGAGCACGTTGAGCCACTTGATACCGACCCGCCTGAGCAACCTTGCCCCGAAAGCGCCAGCCGTAAAGCCGATTACGCCCTGCGGGGCGACCGCCAGGCCCGTTATCAGGGGTGAGTCGTGTAGGGAGTCCTGCATGTAGAGGGAGAGGACGATCAGTTCGCCCCCGTTCCAGAGCCCCATCAGGGCCATCATCAAGTTGGCGCGACGCAGGTTGGGGAGGTGGAGCAGGCGGAGCGGCACGAGGGGGGCCGGGTGGCGGCGTTCGACGGCGAGGAAGCCGGCGAGGGCGAGCACGGCAAAGGCGAAACCGCCGAACACGAGCGGTGAACCCGCACCGACGGCCCCGGTTTCCGACACGGCGTAGACGAGGAACGCCACGCCGGCGGTGATAAGGAAGGCGCCTCCGATGTCGAGGTGCTTCGCGCTCCCGCCGAGGCGGGACTCCGGCAGTACCCTCGGGCCAAGGAGCACGACTGCCAAACCGACCGGCACGTTCACGAGGAACACGGACCTCCACGTGATGAACTCAACGAGCACGCCGCCGAGCACCTGGCCGGACACGAAACCGAGTGAGGCCACCGCGCCGTAAGCGCCGAGAGCGCGGTTCCGGGCTTGGCCCTCTTTGAAGTTGGTGGTAATGAGCGAGAGCGCGGCGGGCGCCACCATGGCGGCTCCCCCGCCTTGCACGAGGCGAGAAGCCACGAGCAGTACCGGGTCTTCGGCGAGGCCGCCGGAGAGCGAAGCGAGGGAGAAGACGACCAGGCCGACGAGGAAAATCCGCCGGCGGCCGAAAAGGTCGGCGGCCCGGCCCCCCAAAACGAGGAGCCCGCCGAAGGTGATTGCGTACCCTGTGACGACCCATTGCACCGACGATGCCGCGAAGCCAAGGTCGCGCTGTATGGATGCGAGGGCGACGTTGACGATGGAGAAGTCGAGGACGACCATGAAAGAGGCGAGCAATATGAGAACGAGCGCCAGCTGGCCCGGCCCCGCGAGGGTGCCTTCCGGGCGAGCGCTCCATGAGGTCCCACGTCGTCTCGACGCCGCCTTGGCGGTCCCCGACCGTTCCTCTTCGATTGCCGCGATGCTCGTCTTCACCATCTCCGATACGATACGACTCGTTTCGTTACGAACATTCTAACAGCGGGAGGTCGAGGGCTATTCCGAAAGCGACAGGGGAGGGTGGTCGGGGCCGCCGCGACGGGCCTATTAGGCGGGCTGTGCCGGAGATGACGGGTGTAACAGCCGCGTCCGACGTCCTGGGCGGGGTCGACGCGCCGGGCGGGGTCGACGCGCCGGGCGGCCCGGCACACCGTCCGGGCAGGCCAAGGAGCGCCGAGGCCGGTGCAGCGATCTTGGAGGCGGCGACGGAACTGCTCGCAGAAAAGGGGCTTTCTGGCATGTCGATGGAGGAGGTGGCGGCCCGTGCTGGCGTCGGCAAAGCGACCGTGTACCGGCGGTGGCCTTCGCGAGGAGCCTTGGCCCTCGACGCCTTCCTGGCGGAGTTCCAAAGCAGGCTCGCCCCGGCGAACACCGGATCTTTGCGCGGGGACCTGCGTTTGGCGCTGGAGACCTGGGTGCGGGCCGTGACGA
The DNA here is from genome assembly GCA_021798075.1 of Actinomycetes bacterium. The sequence goes on along the minus strand of JAJZYO010000180.1, from coordinate 2,294 downwards.
CGACGAGGGCAGGAAAGATGCTCGCCGGCTTGATCGCCGAAGCTCAACAGGACCCCGACCTTGCGACGGCCTGGCGCGAACGGGTGTTCAATCCGCTCCGCCAGCACCATCGTGAGATTGTGGAGCGGGCCGTCTACAGAGGTGAGGTGCCTTTGGGTACGGACGCCGACTTGGTCCTCGACCTCGTTTTCGGTTCCGCGTACCATCGCCTACTGCACGGCCACTTGCCTCTCGACGACCACTTCGCCGTGAGGGCCGTGGACCTGGTCGTGGACGGCCTCCTCCCCCACGCCCAGCCACCCCAGTCCTCGCGTGTGAGCAACAAAGGCGGCACATGAAGGTCGAAGAGCACGTCGACGCCTTGGAACGAGACGGAAAACGCCTCATAGCGGTCGCCCGTGGTTCCGACCTCGAGGTGGCAGTGCGCCCATGCCCCGGGTGGTGTCTCCGCGACGTCGTGGCCCATATCGGCTTCGTGCACTGCTGGGCAGCAAGCTATGTGTCCAATGGCTGGACCGAGATGATGCCCGAAGACTACGAGCAGGAGATCGTCGGCTCTGCCCCGAGCGTTATTTAGCTCGTCGACTGGGCGGAGGACGCCTACACCGACCTCCTTGGCGCTCTGATCTGAGGAACGCTCTGGAGGATCTGTGCTGCTGGACCTTCTTGCCTGCACCTTCGCCTCTAGCCTTTGGGCCCCCGAGGCAGGCCCACGAGACCGCGGTGCACAGGGTCGATGCCGAACTGGCAGCCACTGGTGCCCCAGGCGCGTCCGAGCCGGCCTTCGCCGCTGACGGCATCGACAAGCTCCTCTTCGGCTTCGTCGCCCGGTGCCCCAAGCGGGACGAAGGCCCTAACGGCCAATGGGAGGGCTCAATCGTGTTCGAAGCTAGCGACATGGGACGTTGCTGGACTGTGAGGCTCGGCGGTGAACGCGCTGAGGGGTTCGAGGGCGACCGCGCGGAGAACTGCAAGTGAGGGCCGGAGCCTTCGACCTCATACCTTCTTGTCTGGAACCGTCGCAACGCCGACGGCCTGGAGGTCGTTGGCCGAAGGGACTCCTCGGGAAGTGGCAGGAGGCCGTCCGGGTGCGGTGGCCGTGACCCTGGGCCGGGCCACTGCCCGCCTGGGGGCCTTCGACATAAGCTCGCCCCTTGTTCGGCCGGCGGCCGCGAGGGCCACGGCTTCGAGGGAGGGAAGGTCATGAACCACGAAGTCCAAGGGGTCGTAGCGCTTGGGCGAGGGGGGGCGGTGTCGCTGGAAACCATCGTCGTGCCCGACCCCGGCCCTGGCGAGGCGCTCGTCCGAGTGATGGCGTGCGGAGTCTGCCATACGGACCTTCACTACAGGGAGGGCGGGATCAATGACGACTTCCCGTTCCTGCTCGGTCACGAGGCCGCTGGCGAGGTCGTAAGCGTAGGGGACGGAGTCGAGGGCCTCGAACCGGGCGCTTTCGTAGTGCTCAACTGGCGGGCGGTTTGCGGCAACTGCCGGGCCTGCAGGAAAGGCAAGCCGCAGTATTGCTTTTCCACGTTCAACGCCAAGCAGAAAATGACTCTGGCCAGTGGGGCGCCGCTCGCGGCGGCGCTCGGCATCGGGGCCTTTTGCGAGCTCACGCTTGTTGCAGCGGGTCAGTGCACCGAAGTGCCGAAGGTTCGTCCCGAGGCGGCGGGCCTCCTCGGCTGCGGGGTAATGGCGGGGCTAGGCGCGGTGCTGAACACGGGGAACGTGCAGCCAGGCGACAGCGTGGCAGTGTTCGGCTGCGGGGGTGTCGGGTGCTCTGCTCTTGCCGGCGCCCGGCTGGCCGGGGCGACAACGATCATCGGCATCGACATAGACGGGCGAAAGCTCGAGTGGGCGCGGGCGCTCGGCGCGACCCATACGGTCGACAGCTCACGCGAGGACGCCGTCGCGGCGGTCCGCTCGCTGACCGGAGGCTTCGGGGCGGACATCACCGTCGAGGCCGTGGGGCGCCCGGAGGTGCTCGAACAAGCGTTTTATGCCCGTGACCTGGCCGGAACCGTCGTCCAGGTGGGCGTGCCTACCCCGGAGATGCGCCTCCCGGGCATCCCGATGATCGAGTTCTTCGGTCGCGGCGGGGCGCTCAAGCCTTCCTGGTACGGGGACTGCCTGCCGAGCCGAGACTTCCCGGCGCTCGTAGAGCTGTACCGCCAGGGCAGGCTCGACTTGGACCGATTTGTGAGCGAGATCATCGGCCTCGGTGATGTGGAGGAGGCTTTCGCACGGATGAGCCGTGGCGAGGTGCTGAGGAGCGTTGTTGTGATCTGATGGTG
>JAJZYO010000179.1 GCA_021798075.1 Actinomycetes bacterium | reverse complement strand
CGGGCTCGAAATCATTCGGGTCTGAGCTGGGGCCGAGACGACCGGCTTCGTCGGCGCCGAAGTGTTCCCCACTTCGAGTTGCCCGCCGAGCTCGCTTAGAGGTTTTTGGGCGGAGCCCGATTAGTCGGCTGCGGTCGAGGAACCCGGAACCCCACGCCAACGGACGTCTCGATCAACTGAGGTTCCCCCAACTTGCGACGGAGCCGGCCGACGGTGACCGCGACCGTCTTGGTGAAAGGGTCGGCGTTCTCGTCCCATACCGTCTCGAGTAGGCGCTCAGCGCTTAAGTAGCCAGGCGATGCTGCCATGAGCGCCTCAAGCACGGCGAGCTCCTTGCCCGAAAGCTCTAGCGGGCGCCCGTCGCGCCGGGCGAGGCGGGCCACACAGTCGAGCTCCACTCCACCGGCGCGGAGGATCCGAGGCTGAGCACGAGGCTGACGGCGGGCCAGGGCGCACACCCTCATCACCAGTTCGGGGAAGTCGAACGGCTTCACCAGGTAGTCGTCTGCGCCCAGGCGGAGCCCGTCCACCCTTTCTTCGGGCGAGGCGGCCCCGCTCAGCATTAGCACCATCGAGCGCTCGTTGGAGGTGCTGATCATCTGGCAGAGCCTGTCGCCCGGGACCCCCGGGAGCGTGCGGTCGAGCACGACCACGTCGTAGCTGTTCACGCCGAGCTTGCCAGCCGCCTCGGTGCCGTCGTAGGCCACGTCGACCGCTATGCCCTGCCCCGAGAGCCCCTTGGCCACGAGGTCGGCCAAATTCCGGCAGTCCTCCACCACCAAGACCCTCAACCTGGTGCTCCTTCACCTGCCTCTGAGCTCGGCCCCACAGGTGGCGCCTCGCGCCGGCCCCGGCGACGAATGTGCCGCCCGTGCGGTAGTGGTCGCACTTTTCGCGTCAGTGGTTGTGCAGCGGGAACGCACATGCGGCCGCTGCCCGCACGAACGCCGGCGACTTCTGGTCGACCGTGGCCGGGAAGACGAGGATCACGCCGTCGATATCGCTGATCACGCCATTGAAGCCGGACAGGTCCGACGGGAGCGACGTCCTCGGGTCTGGGAAATTGGATATGCCGTGGCGGCGCATGCACTGGGCGACCTTCAGCATCTGCGCCAGCGCCTTCGCGGACGGTGGCGGGCCGGAACCCGGGCCTGCTGGCAGGAACTTCTGGCACTTCGCTTGCGCCGCCTTGAACGCGGGCGAGGAGCGGTCGGTCCCGGCGGTCAACGGGAAGCCCCCGCCGCTCGGGTCCGGGAAGTTGGGCACCCCGTTGGAGCGCATGCAATGGGCGAACTCCAGTAGTCGCGATGCGAGGTCGCCAGGGCCCGGCGGGCCCGTCGTCGACCCAGACGAAGGTGACCTAGGCGACGAGCGTTGCGGCTCGGCCGTGGTAGTCGAGCGGCTTGTCGCCGGCCCAGGTCGCCTCGAGGAAGTTCTAGGCGCAGCCTTCGTTGTCGAACCGATTGCCGCTACCCCTGGGCTCGTCGAGTGCCCGGCCCCGCAGGCCGACAAGCCGCAGGCCGCCAGCCCGGTCGCGGCCACCGCGAGAGCCCTGAACCTCCCTGGCCGCCCGTACCTCGCCGCCCGGCCTAGCCTCTTTAGGCGCTTCGCTCGGCTTACCTTGTCAGTGACCTCCACTGCCACGTCGTCGCCCTTGGTCTAGTCCCTGCGGGGCCCCCTTTTTGGGCCCTCAGGTGCAATTGTGCTGAACAGAAGGTCACACCCGTGTCACACATGTGACCTCCTTGTGACCTGCGACTTGCGATGTTGTACTTGAACATGGCCCTGTCGAGGGGGCGCCACCGGACCGGCCGTACCACGCGGCACGGTTGCCACAGAAGGAGGAGCAATGAGGGTGCTGGTGGCAGAGGACCACGAACGCCTGGCTCGTTTCGTTGCAGCGGCGCTGCGCCGCCACGGGATGACAGTCGACGTGGCCCTCGATGGCGACGACGCCCTCGCGCGCCTCGGCGCCAACCGTTACGACGTTGTGGTCCTGGACCGGGACCTGCCCGGCACCCACGGCGACGACATATGCCGGGCCCTGGTTGCAGAGCGCTCCGAGAGCAGGGTCCTCATGCTCACCGCCGCCAGCTCCGTCAAAGACCGCGTCGAGGGGCTCGAGCTCGGGGCCGACGACTACCTGCCCAAACCGTTCGACTTGGCCGAACTGGTGGCCCGGGCCCAGGCTCTGGCGCGCCGCCCCGGGGCCGCACAGCCTGGCGTCTTGGGCTACGCCGACCTCGTCCTGGACCCGGCCAAGCGGGCCGCCACCCGGTCCGGGCGGCCCCTCGCCCTCCGGCGCAAGGAGTTCGACGTCCTGCAGTGCTTGCTAGTCGCCGAGGGAAGGCCGGTCTCGGCCGAGGAGCTCCTCGAGCGGGTATGGGACCTCGGCACCGATCCGTTCACCACGACCGTGAAAGCCACCGTCAACCGGCTCCGGGCCAAGCTCGGGGAACCACCGCTCATCGAGACGGTCCGCGACGCCGGTTACCGCATCGGAGGACAGTGATGCCCGCACTTGCTCTTCGGTCCAGCACCCCCGCCTGGCTGCGCTGGCCGAGACGGACTGCCCGCCTGCGGTTGAGCACCCTCTATGGCGGCCTCTTCCTCCTGTCCGGCGTCACGTTGCTCGCCATAACCTACGCCCTTTTCGAACGGGCGACCGCCTACAAGAAGCCGCACCTGCCGACGGTCCCGCAGACGCCCACCATCAAGCGCCTCCAGCAGCTGCACCTTTACGAGCCCCCGCTGGGCCCCGCCGCGTCCACGGTGTTGAAGCCCCAGAAGCAGCTGCCATTAGCTCTGTCGAAGCTGGCCAAGGACCAGTACCGATTGGTACAGGACCAACATGCCCTGGCGCTGCCGCTGCTCAAACGCCAGCTCGGGCTGGTGCCGCTCGGGTACCAGGTGGGGCAGTACCAGCACCAGTTGGCGCAGGATCAGCGCCTATTGACACGTGACCAGCACCAGCTGGCACAGGGCCACCACCAGCTGGTTAACGCCGCGCACCAGCTGGCCGGAGTCGTGCACCAGCTGGCCGCGCTTGGGCCTTCCGAAGCGGCGCAGCGCGCTTCGGACTCGCACCAACTGCTCGTCAACTCCGGCGTCGCCCTGGCCATCGTGGCCGTGCTCGCCATCGGTGCCGGATGGCTCGTCGCCGGGAGGATGCTGCGGCCCCTCCGGGCGATCACCCACACGGCACAGAGGATCTCCTCCACCAACCTGCACGAACGCCTGGCCCTCCAAGGCCCCCAGGACGAGCTGAAGGAGCTCGGGGACACCCTGGACGAGCTCTTCGGCCGGTTGGAGGCTGCGTTCGAAGCACAACGTCACTTCGTCGCCAACGCCTCCCACGAGCTCCGCACGCCGCTCACCGCCGAACGAACCATGCTCCAGTTCGCCCTCGATGATCCCCACACCAACCCAAGAACGTGGCGGTCCATCGCCGAAGAGCTCCTCGACTCGAACCGAGAGCAAGAAACCCTCATCGAGGCCCTCCTCACCCTCGCCAGCAGCGAAGGCGGGCTCGACCACCGCGAGCGCGCCGACCTCGCCGACCTGTGCCAAAGCGCCTTGGCGCGCCCAGTCCCCGCTGCTCGGCGCCTGGGCCTGGTCATGGAGACCGCACTCAGGCCGGGCCAGCTCGAAGGCGACCCCAGGCTCATCGAGCGCCTCGTCACCAACCTGGTCGACAACGCCGTTGGGCACAACGTCGAAGGTGGTCGCGTCTCTGTCTCTACGAGCGTAAGGGAGGGAAAGGCTGTGCTGTCGGTGGCCAACACCGGACCCGTTGTCCCTCCGGCCGAGCTCAACAGGCTGTTCCAGCCGTTCCAACGCCTCAATGGTCAACGGGTACACCACAACAACGGCCACGGCTTGGGTCTGTCCATCGTCAAGGCCATCGCCACCGCCCACGGCGCCACGATCACCGCCTCCGCTCCACCCGGTGGTGGGCTCTTTGTTGAGGTCGCGTTCCCGGCGCCGGCCCAGGTGCCAGCTCCCACCAAATCGCACAGACTCGGCGATTCGACCCATTGACAAGTTGCGGAGCCACGCTGATCTTGGCACGCCCCCGGGCCACCTACTCGCTCGGGCGGACTCGGAGTCGCTCCCTTCGTCGACGGCGTCCTCGTCGGGCCTTCGCCCGCCACAATTACCTTCACGTGCGTAGAGGGCGGGTGCCGCACCCCCGGGCGAACTCAGGCGGGGCGTGACTCACGCCCGCGGGACCGCTCGTATACCCGAGGGCCACGAGCGTGGCGCCAGCGTGGCGCTGAGCGCCCGACGACCGTCGGGCACCAGCGACTATCGCCTTTCCTCGCGCTGGCGAGCCTTGGAGGGAGCCTCGGTCACGACTTTTGCCGACCACGGTGCGTCGTCTGCCGCCCCAAGCTCCTGGGGTCGTCTGGCGCCGAGGACCGCGCTCCCCAGCAATTCCGCCGCTTGCCGGTCGCGCTGCCCCAGGGCATGGGAGTAGACGCGCAGTGCCACAGCTGGGTCGGCATGGCCGAGCCGGGCGGCAACCGTACGCACGTCCACGCCCTGGCCGATCAGCTCCGTGGCCGAGAAGTGGCGTAGCTCGTGAAAATGTCCCGCGACACCACGTGATTTCGCGAGCCGGCTGTAAGCAAGCGAGAGGCCGTCAGGTAGGCACGGCTGCGACCCGTCGGCACTTCGCGAGAGGACGTAGGCGTCGGCGACCAGGGTCGTGCCGACCTGCTCGGCGAGCGCCTCTTGTTCCGCGCGTCGCTTTGCCAGCAGGGCCCCCAAAGCCTCGTCGATGCTCACGTCCCGGCGCTGGTGCGTCTTGGCCGGGCCGACCGTGGCTACCCGGCGCAGCACGGTCAGGGAGTGCCTGATATGCAGTACCCGCTTCGGCCAGTCAACGTCGCTCCAATGCAGGGCGCACAGCTCCCCGCGCCTCGCGCCCGTGACGGCTGCCAGCGCGACGGCCGTCGCGAGGACGGCGTTGCCCTCGCTCTCCGCGGTGCTGATGAGCCGCTGCACCACCTCCACTGCCGGCGCCGAGACAACGGTAGGTGTGGGCCCAGGCGGCGTGGCCCTGTCGGCCGCGTTGGCGGCGACCATTCCCCACCTGACGGCACGGTCCAGGGCCGCGTGGACCACGGCGTGGCGCCTGCGAACCGATGATGGCGACGGGCCTCGGCCGAGCAGGTCCGCGTAGA
>JAJZYO010000178.1 GCA_021798075.1 Actinomycetes bacterium | reverse complement strand
GGTAGCCGGTGCCCGGGCCCCTGCTCGCCTGTGTTGGCTGACGCGCTCGCCCAGGCCGCCCAGGGGTGCTCCTCGAGCCCGGCGCCGGGGCGGGCCCGGTAGGGGGCGAGGACTTCGACGAGCGCCCGCCGCTCGCTGGCCGGGAAGGAACCTATGACGCCCACGTGCGCCAGCCGGCCCTCCTTGTCGTAGAGGCCGAGCATCAGCGAACCGACTTCTTCGCGGGCCTCACGGTAATAGCGGAAACCGGCCACCACGAACTCGGCGGTCCGTTCGTGTTTCACTTTGACCATCACCCGCTTGCCCGGGACGTATTTCAGGTCGGTTGCCTTGGCTACCACCCCGTCGAGACCCGCCCCCTCGAAGCGGCGGAACCAGTCCTCGGCGAGGGACCGGTCACGGGTGGCGGGCGTGAGGTGGACCGGGGCCAATCCGGCGCGGAGCTCGAAAAGGTCCTCCAGGATCCGCCGGCGCTCGTGGAAAGGCTCGCCGCGCAAATCCCTTTCGCCCAAAGCGAGCAGGTCGAAGGCAACGAAAGAAGCGGGCGTCCTTTCTGCCAACATCTGGACACGGCTTTGTGCCGGGTGCACCCGCTGCGACAGGGCGTCGAAGTCGAGGCCTCTCGGGCCGGCCACCACGATTTCGCCGTCTATTACGACGCTTTGCGGCAGCGATTCTCTCAGTGCCACCACGAGCTCAGGGAAGTACCGGGTGAGGCTGAGCTCGTTACGGCTGGCCAGTTCGACTTCGGCGCCCCGCCGGGACACTATGCAACGGAAACCGTCCCATTTAGGCTCGTAGATGAAATCGCCCGAAGGCAGCTCCCGGGCGAGCTGGGCGAGCATGGGTGCCACCGGCGGCGGCACCGGCAGTTGGGCGAGGCTCAAGGTGCCGACCTCGGACGGCCCCCGAGCGAGCGGGCTATCGACGCGGCGAGCTCGCTTTTTTCGATGGCTTCGAGCGGCACGGGCAGCGCCAGGCACCAGTTCGGCCACTGGTCGGTCGTGCCCGGCATGTTGGGGCGTTCTTCGACCGCGGCCGCGTCGTCGAGCACGGCTGCCAGGAGCGCGCACGGGGCGCCGGCGAGGCAGGCGTAAGTGGCGTCTATTACTTCTTCCACGGGCCGGTCGTCGCTCGAGGCGGTCCACTCGGCCAGGCGCCCCCGCAGGGCGGCGACAGCTTCCTCGTGGACCGGCAAGCCGAGGTTTCTTCGGGCTTCGGCGTCCGCGCCCGTCCAGACGCCGGCTACGGTCGGCAGGTCGTGGGTGGTCACCGCGCCGAGCGCCTGCCCCCACCATTCGGGTGGCCGGCGGTCTTCGAACCAAAAAAGCTTGTAAGACAGCACGCCGCTTTGCGCGAGGGCTTCGCGCACGTGCGGCTCCACCGTGCCCAGGTCCTCGCCCACCACGAAGGCCCCAGCACGCCGAGCTTCGAGCCGGAGCAGGCCGAGGGTCTCCTGCCAGACCGAGCGTATGTAGGCGCCCTCCGAAGGTGGCCGACCGACGGGCACCCAGAACAGCCTGAAAAGGCCCATTACGTGGTCGACCCGGAGGCCGTTGGCCCCCCGCATGGCCGCCCGCAAGGTTTCTATGTACGGCTCGTAGCCAAGCGAGCGCAACTTCCAGGGGTCCCAAGGCGGCAGCCCCCATTCCTGGCCCTCGGCGTTGAAATCGTCTGGCGGCGCCCCGGCGCGCATCGCGAGCGCGAAGGCGTCCTGCCACAGCCAGGCGTCGGCACCGCCGCCGTCGACGCCCACCGCCAGGTCGAAGACGAGGCCGGCTCCTCGTGCCGCAACGGCCTTCAGTTGCTGGTCGCATGTCCACTGGAGCCAGGCGTGGTAGCGCTTGCGGGCGCGACTTCCTGGGCTTTGCGCCATCTTGGCAACTTCGGGGCTACCAGGGCGGCGGAACTGTTCCGGCCACTGCTGCCATGGGAGCCCGTAGGCCTCGGCGAGGGCGCAAAAACTCGTGTAGCCGTCCAGCGTCGCGCCCCGCTCGGCCACATACTCCTCGAAGCAGGGGTCCCCGCCGCCCTCCTCGAAGCGGGCAAAAAGTGCTTCCAATGCGGGCGACTTGCAGGCCCAGACACGGGCGCGGTCGATCAGTCGCTCGGCATTGAGCGCAGTGGCCTTCCCGGCGAGCGCCGGCAGTTGCGGGAGCTCGGAGGCGCCCGGGACATCGAGCACACTTATGTAAAGCGGGTTCAAAAAGCAGCGGGAGCTTGGGAAATAGGGGCTGTCTTCTGGGACCGGCCCCGGCGCCGGCGCGTGGAGGGGGTTCAACAGGAGGAAGCTCGCTCCCTTGGCCGCCGCCCACTCGGCCAGCGCGCCGAGGTCGGCGAAGTCGCCGATGCCCCAGCTCCGGGAGGAGCGCGCGGCGTACAGCTGCACCGACCACCCCCAAGAACGCTCGGCGGGTGGGGCCGGGCAGGAAGGCGGGCAGATGGCGACGAGGAGGCTCTTGTGCCCACCCTCCTCTCCTGCGGGGTAGAGCCGGTGGTAGCCGAGCGGGAGCTTCTCGGGCCGCGGGCCGTCCTCGGGGGGCGGCAATGGCACGACGTTCCCGTCCTCCAGCACCAACGTGCCGGCTGGGAGCTCGGGCCAGGGGCCGGCTTCGCCGAGGACCACGATGGGCGGGGCGGGAGGTCCGTGTGTTGCCAAGTCCGCCCCCATGGCGGCCAGCACGGCTCCCAGGGTCTCGCCCGGCACTTCCCGCCACTCGCCCGTGGTGTCCCAGTAACCGGGCTCGACGCCCCAGGCCGACAAATGACCCGCGCTGAGCGGCCCGCTGGGCGGCCCGCTGGGCCGTCCGGTGACTGGAGCCTCGCTCATGCCCACACAGGCATCTTTTCATGCCCGGGCCAAGCCGAGGCGCATGGTCCCCGCAGGCCCGCCGCGTACGCTGGACGGGTGGCCGTCACCGCTACCTGGCTTACCTCGCCGGCGCCCACTTTGCCGGCGCCCACTTTGCCGGCGCCCACTTTGCCGGCGCCCACTTTGCCGGCGCCCACTTTGCCGGCGCCCACTTTGCCGGCGCCCGCAGCCCGCTCCCAGCGCGCTGCGCCGGCCGTTGCCATAGGGGAGTGCAGGGTGCTCGCCGGGGCGAGCTCGTGGTCGGACCGTTCGCTGGTACGCGACGGTGGCTTCTACCCCTCGCGGAGGCAGAGCGCGGGCGAGCGGCTCCACTACTACGCGACCCGATTGCCCTTGGCGGAAGCCGCTACTACTTACCGCTTCCCTCCCACGCCCCAACTCTCCAAGCGCTGGGCGGACGCCCTCCCGCCCGGCTTCACCCTCGACCTGCGTGCCTGGTCGCTGCTCTCGGGTGCTCCCACGTGGCCCGAGTCCCTGTGGCCGGACCTCCAGGGCTATGTCCGGCCGTCGCGGCGCGACGGCGCCAAGCTGTACCGGGACCGCCTGCCCGCCGAAGTGGTCGGCCAGTGCTGGGAGCGCTTCTGCCACGCCATCTCCCCGCTGTCTGACGCAGGAGCGCTGGGCGCCGTCATCTTCCGTTACCCGCCCTGGTTTTGCCCGAGGCTGCCCGCTTGGGAGGAACTGGCCGCCTTACCGGCTCGTATGGCCGGCTTCCGGGTCGCTGTCGAGCTCACCAGCACCAGGTGGTTCGAGGGAGACCTCTGCGAGCAGACCCTGGGTTTTCTCGAAGAGCTGGGGATAGCTTTTGTCTGTCGCGACGAGAGCCAAGGCACCAACCCGGTGGTGGCCGCCACCCAAGACCTGGCCCTGGTGCGCTTCCCCGGCAGGGCGGTTGGGCCGGGGCCCTGGAGGTACCGCTACAGCCACGACGAGCTGGCTTCGTGGGTGCCAGCCGTGCGAGACCTCGCTTCTGGCGCAAAAGAAGTGCACCTCATCATGGACAACTGCTGGCGGACCGACGCAGTCGACAACGCGGCCAGCCTGCTCGAACTGCTCGGTTAGAGGCTTCTTTTGCGACCCTTGGGCCCTCTCTGGGTGGAGGCTGCCGACGGGGCCCGGTTGGCCTGCTGGGACCTTTCTCGTGAGCGCTCGCAAGAAGGCCCTGTGGTGCTGCTGGCCCATGGTTCAGGCCTGAACGGTTGCAGCTGGGCGCCGGTCGGCGAGCACCTGTCACGGGGCGGTTTTCGCCCCATCGCGATCGACTTCCGAGGCCACGGGGCCTCGGAGCGCTCCCCTGACGGCGACTACGACTGGGAGCTGTTCGCGAGCGACGTCCTGGCCGTGGTCGACCAGTTCGGCCTCGCCGGCGGACGCGTGCCGGCTGCAGGCCACCCGGCGGGGGCGCTCGCTGCAGGCCACCCGGCGGGGGCGCTCGCTGCAGGCCACCCGGCGGGGGCGACGGCGCTCTTGCTCGCGGAGGCCCGCCGGCCCGGGACGTTCGCCTCCCTGTGGGCCTGGGAACCAATCATGAGCGTCCCCCCTGGCCAGGTCCGCGTGGAGCGCAGCGCGGAGCTCGCCAGCCGGGCTCGCCGGCGCAGGTCGCACTTCGGCTCGCTCGATGAGGCGCGTTCTCACTACGCGGGCAGAGGTATCTTCGCCGACTTCGACCCCGCCGCCTTCGAGGCGTTCCTCGGGGCCGCGCTGGTCCCGGCGGCCGGGACGGCTGGCCCGGGTAGCGGGGCCGGAAGTTCGCCGGCGGGCTACGTCCTCGCCTGTGACCCCGAGGACGAGGCGCGCATTTACGAAGCCAGCGGCACTCACGACGCCTGGCGTGCCCTCGGGGCTGTCCGCTGCCCCGTGAGGGTGCTGGGAGGGGCGCTGAGCCCCGCCGTGCCGCCAGGCGACGTGGGGGCGATCGCAGGACAGCTCCCGGCTGGCCAGGCCGTGATCGTTCCTGGTCTCGGGCACTTCGGCCCCTTCCAGGCGCCGGCGGCAATCGCCCGCGACATCCTGGGCTGGGCGCAGGCCACCCACGCCGCCTAGACGCTGGCGGCCCCAGGTGCTCGGGCGGGGCCCGGGCGGGGCCGGACGGGGACCTCAGGCCGGGGCCGGCGGCCGGGGCACTGGCTCGGCGCCGGCGGCCGGAGCCGGCAGTCGGGGCACTGGCTCGGCCTTCGGGTCCGCCTCGCGGTCGCACCCGGTCGTTAGCCTCTTGTCAATGGGCTTGGCGATACCGGGTTCGCTCACCCCTTCCAAGGTGGCGGCGTTCAAGGACTGCGCGCTGGCCTTCCGCTTCTCGGTTATCGACCGCCTGCCCGA
>JAJZYO010000177.1 GCA_021798075.1 Actinomycetes bacterium | reverse complement strand
TGACAATGCTGCCATCTCGATCGACTTCATCATCTTTTACAAGGTCGTCGACCCTCTCGCCTCGGTGCTGTCGGTCCAAAATTTCGAGGGTGCCGCAACCAACATCGCCTCCACGACCCTCCGGTCGGTCGTCGGGGACATGCTCCTCGACGACGTGCTGTCCAAGCGCGAGGAAATGAACGACGCACTTCGCTGGAAGCTCGACGAGATCACCGAGCGATGGGGTGTCAAGGTCTCCAACGTAGAGGTGCGCGAGATCAAGCCCCCTCCGGCCGTCTTGGAGGCCATGACCCGCCAGATGGGCGCCGAGCGCTCTCGGCGTGCCCTCGTCCTCGAAGCCGAGGGCCAAAAGCAAGCATCGGTCACGGTGGCCGAGGGCCAGAAGCAGTCTGCGATCCTCCAGGCAGAAGGTGACCGTCAGTCAGCCGAGTTGCGAGCGCAGGGCTTCGCCGCCGCGCTGCGCCAGATCCTGCAGGTTGCCGGCGACGTCGACAAGACTACGATGACCCTCCAGTACCTGGAGACGTTGAAGCAGATCGGGACGTCGCCCTCGACCAAGTTCGTCGTGCCCGTCGAACTGACCGACCTGCTCGCGGGTGTCCTGGCAGGTGCCAAGGGCTCGGCCACGAGCAGCGCCAGGGCCAATGGGGCCGCCCTCGCCCGCCCTCCCGAAGAGACTTAGCGGGCCCGGCGGACCTGCGTCCCGCCCGGGGTGTCCTCCACTACGTAGCCCATATCGACCAGCTTGTCCCGGATGCCGTCCGCCTCCCGGTAGTCGCGTTTTGCCCTCGCGGCGTCTCGCCGGCGCACGAGTTCGGCCAGGGCCGGCTCCAGTGGTCCTTCGCCGAGGCGGAGCGGGAGGCCGAGGGCGGAACCGCAGATTTGCCTGACCGCGGCGGCGAGCGCCGGCGCCCGCACCCGATGGGCCCGAGCGTCCCGCACCGCCCCGAAGACGACCGCCAAGGCGCCGGTCGTGTCGAAGTCGTCGTCCATCCGCCAACGAAAGCGCGCCAGCACGGCCGGGTCGGGTTCGGCTTCGGGCAGACCACGCGCTTCGCGGGCAAAGTTGTCGAGCCGTTCGACCATGCCCTTGGCGCCCTCCAGCGACTCAGCGGTGACGGCCATGGGCGAACGGTAATGCGAGTTGAGCACCAGTGCCCGCAGCACCCGCCCCTCGTAGCGCTCGAGGAGCTCGGGGAGCGAGGTTATGTTGCCCACCGACTTGCTCATCTTGTCGCCGCGTTCATCGACCACCATGCCGTTGTGGGCCCAGTGGCGGGCAAAGGCCCGGCCGGCCGCCAGGGCTTGGGCGCGCTCGTTCTCGTGGTGGGGGAAGGCGAGGTCGAGCCCGCCCAGGTGGAGGTCGAAGCCATCGCCAAGGAGGCCGAGCGACATCACGACGCACTCCGTGTGCCACCCGGGCCGGCCGTCTCCCCACGGGGAGGGCCAGGAGGGTTCCCCGGGCTTGGCCCGTTTCCAGAGCACGAAGTCGAGGGGGTTGCGCTTGCCGGCCTCGTCCGCCGCCTCTACCCGGGCACCGGCCCGGAGCATCGCCAGGTCCTGGCGGGCCAAGAGGCCGTATCCAGTTAGGGACGCGGTGGAGAAGTAGACCCCGTCACCGCCCTCGTAGGCGTGGCCGGTAGCGAGCAGCCGAGCGATGAACTCCACCATTTCCCCTACATAGGCCGTGGCATGGGGGTCGGCGTCGGGGCGGGCGACGCCGAGACCGCCCATCGTCTCCCACCACAGCTCCTCGTAGCCCGCCGCCACCTCTTCGGGCGGGCGCCCCTCCTCGGCCGCGGCGGCGATGATCTTGTCCTCGATATCGGTCACGTTGGACACGAAACGCACCTCGAAGCCGCTCCAGGCCAGGTAGCGGCGGTACACGTCCCATACGAGGGTGACCCGGCCATGGCCGAGGTGGGGAGCACCCGAGACCGTCGGCCCGCACAGGTACACCGCCAGGCGGCCGGCGTCCCGGGGCTCCAGGGGGGCGACCTCGCCGGTCGCGGTGTCCATCAAGGCGACCACAGCAAGTACCGTAGCGGGATAATGCCCGCACCGAGCCCTAATAACGCCGTGGCCCGGCCCGGCGCGCCCGACAAGCCCACGCTCTCGGGCCTGGAGGACAAGTGGTCGCGCCGCTGGTCAGAGGACGGCACCTACCACTTCGACAGTTCCTCGCCACGGGAACGGGTGTTCTCGATCGACACGCCGCCCCCGACGGTGAGCGGGTCGTTGCACATCGGCCACGTGTTCTCCTACACCCACACCGACACCATCGCCCGCTACAAGCGCATGAAGGGGTACGCCGTCTTCTACCCGATGGGCTGGGACGACAACGGCCTGCCCACCGAAAGGCGGGTGCAAAACTACTTCGGCGTCCGCTGCGACCCCACGCTTCCTTACCAGGAGGGCTTCGAGCCGCCAGCCGAAGGGGGGCTCGGGAAAGGGGAGCACCCAGTCCCTGTCAGCCGCCCCAACTTCGTCGAGCTGTGCGGGAGGCTCACGGCCGAGGACGAGCGCGCGTTCGAGGAGACCTGGCGGCACCTGGGGCTTTCAGTCGACTGGCGCCACCTCTACACAACGATCGGCGACAGGGCCAGGCGCACCTCGCAGCGGGCGTTCCTGCGGTTGCTCCGGCGAGGAGAGGCGTACTCCGCCGAGGCGCCGACGCTTTGGGACGTGGATTTCGGCACGGCTGTCGCCCAGGCCGAACTCGTGGACAGGGAGAGGCATGGCGCCTACCACAAGCTGGCCTTCCATGGTCCCGGAGGCGCCGACCTGCTCGTGGACACGACTCGCCCCGAACTCCTGCCCGCCTGCGTGGCAGTGGCGGTGCACCCCGACGATGGCCGTTACCGCGCCCTGGTCGGGGCGACCGTCACGACCCCGCTCTTCGGCGCCAGCGTCCCCGTCGTGGCGCACCCGCTCGCCGAACCGGAGAAGGGGACCGGGGCCGCGATGGTCTGCACGTTCGGTGACCTGACCGACGTCACCTGGTGGCGGGAGCTCTCGCTGCCGGTGCGAGCCGTCGTCGGGCGCGACGGACGGTTGGTGGGGGCGACGCCGGCGGGCCTCAGTCCGACCGGGGCAGCGCTCTACTCTGCCGAGTTGGCGGGGAAAACGGTGGCTGCGGCGCAAAAGCGGGTCGTCGAGCTGCTCCGGGGTTCGGGGGAGCTGGTGGGAGAGCCGCGCTCCACGACCCACATGGTCAAGTTCTACGAGCGGGGGGACAGGCCGCTCGAAATAGTGACGAGCCGGCAGTGGTGGATCCGCACGCTCGCGCACCGGGAAGAGCTGCTGGCGCGCGGGCGGGAGCTCCACTGGTACCCGGGTTTCATGCGCGCCCGGTACGAGGACTGGGTCACAGGCTTGAACAGTGACTGGCTCATCAGCCGCCAGCGCTTCTTCGGCGTGCCGTTCCCGGTCTGGTACCCCTTGGACGACGGCGGTTCGCCCGACTACTCCCGACCGCTCGTGCCGGACGAAGCCGACTTGCCCATCGACCCCACGACCGACACACCCCCGGGCTACACGCCGGCCCAGCGGGACATGACCGGCGGGTTCACCGCCGAACAAGACGTCATGGACACCTGGGCGACATCCTCGCTCACCCCCGAGATCGCCGGGGGCTGGGAGGACCAGGCGGCCGGCGGTCTTTGGGACCGGGTCTTCCCGATGGACCTCCGGGCCCAGGCCCACGACATCATCCGGACCTGGCTCTTTTCCACGGTCGTGCGTTCCGACCTCGAGCACGGCACCCTGCCCTGGTACAACGCGGTCATCTCGGGGTGGATCCTCGACCCCGACCGCAAGAAGATGTCGAAGTCGGTCGGCAACGTCGTCACGCCGAACGTGCTGCTCGAAAAGCACGGTTCCGACGCCGTGCGCTACTGGGCGGCATCGGGGCGCCCGGGGACCGACACGGCCTTCGAAGAAAGCCAGATGCAAGTCGGTCGGAAGCTGGCGCTCAAGGTGCTGAACGCCTCCAGGTTTGTGCTGTCCCCCAACCTGTGGGAGGTGGGCGCCGGCGCCGGCGGGGTTTCCGCGGACGATCTGGCCGAAATCTCCGCCGGGGGCGCGCGCGCCGCCCCCTCGGCCGGGAAAGCGGCCCTCCTCGCCGCCCAGGCTGCCTCTCGGCCCGAACTCGCCACCGATGCGGTGGACAGGGCGGTCCTCGCCAGCCTCGACCGGCTCATCTTGGTTGCGACCAGGGCTTTCGAGGACTACGACTATGCCCGCGCCCTCGAGCGCACGGAGGCTTGGTTCTGGGACTTTTGCGACCACTACCTGGAGCTCGTAAAGACAAGGGCCTACGGCGAGAAGGGCGCGGAGCGGGCGGTTTCGGCGCGGGCGGCGCTCGCCGGCGGGCTATCTGTAGTCCTGCGGCTGTTCGCCCCCTTCATGCCGTTTGTGACCGAGGAGGCCTGGTCCTGGTGGCAGGAGGGCTCGGTGCACCGGGCCCCCTGGCCTGAACCGTGGCGAGTGCCCTCGGACGACGGTGCGGGCGCGGCGAACGGGTCGCAGCTGCCGGGCGCCACGCCGGCAGACGTCGCCGTCTACTCGGCAGCCATAGCTCTCCTGGGCGACATCCGCCGAGCCAAGTCCGATGCCAAGGTGGGGCCCCGGGCACCTGTGGAGCGCGTGGTGTTCTCAGGGCCGGCCGGCGAGGTGGCCGCGCTCAGCCTGGTCACCGAGGACCTCCGGGCCGCCCAGAACGTCGCTGAACTGGTGCTGGCGGCCGCCGGCACCCGCTCGGTCGAGGTGAAGCTCGCCAGCGCGGGCAGCAGCGCCGGTGCCGGCAGCAGCGCCGGCGACGGCGACGGCCCCCGCGCCAGCACCGGCCCCGGCGAGGCGCCCGAACGTCCGAAAAACCGACAGATGTGATCTGGCCGGCGGCACATCGGTCAGAAAATATGCCGTTTTCGAGCCGAAAACCCACCGATGTGCGGCTAACGGTTTTCACATCTGTTGGTTTCTTGCCCGCTCTCACGGGTACAGGCCGGCGGCGGCAAGCACGTCCTCGGTCGTGTAGAGGCCGGCAGCCGTAGCTCGGACGGCGAGGGCGATCGCGTCGGAGGGCCGGCAGGAAAGCGAGAACGTTTCGCCCGCTCGCTCCAGTTCGACCGTGGCGAAGAAGTGCCGGGCCTCCTCCACCTTGTCGATAACCACCTTTTCCACCCGGCCTCCAAGCAGCTCCACC
>JAJZYO010000176.1 GCA_021798075.1 Actinomycetes bacterium | reverse complement strand
CATTCCTCTAGCGGCAGGTGCCATGGGAGCGTGAGCAAGCCCGCGGCAATGTCGGCCGGCGGCCGGAAGACGTACCTCATGGGGCCACGGTCTAGTACGCACGACAGGGCTTTGGGGGGACAGGTGCATTCGAGGGACTAAGAGGGCGGGCGAGTTAGGCTCGGGTGGCATGGCGAAGCTTCGTACGTTGGTGCCCTCATCCGTCCTCACCGCTGCTGGCCTAGCCGGCGGTTTCGCCGTCGCCAACAAGACCCACAACCGCCGCCTCGGCGGTGCCGTGTGGCTGGCGGCGGGTGCCCTCTGCCTCCCCCGGTGGCTCGCCGTCGGAGCACTGCCAGCAGGCATGCTTTCGGTGAGCTACGCCAGCGCCATGGGAGGTTCGCACCCCTTGGCTAAGAAGGTCGGGGTTTGGCCATCGGTCGCCATAGTGAGCGCCGGTATGGCCGCACTTGCCTGGGCGGTCGCCGACCGTCGCCCGGGGTAGGCGAGCCGGGGAGAGGGACCTGCCGGGGACTTGGCGCGCCGGCACCGCCTTGTATGCGGGTGGTTGGGTCAGAACGTAACCCGTGCCCAATGCTTACCTCCGTCGAAAGTCATCACCATCTCTGTGCTCGCGGCGTTGGAACCCGGCGCGCTGAGCAGCCCAACGCCCTGGTTTTCGCTGGTGAAACCCACGTAGAAGAAGTCGCCCTTGTAAGAGCTGGCCCAGGACCGGCCCCCGTTGAAGCTCCCGACCAGGCCGGTTGAGCCGGAGCTGAGGAAGATGGTCCCAGCCTTCGGCGAAGCGATGAGGCCATAAGCGGAGCCGCTCAGTTCCGGTCCCGCCGAAAAGGTCTTGCCTGCATTACTCGAGAAGTAGAGCCAGTACGAACCGAGTGTCGCGCCTTTCGGGGCCGACTTCGGTAGAGGGTAGGCGAAACCTCCCATCTGGCATACCGCCGCGAGGTTGGTGGCACTGGGGGCGGTCGGCACTGAAAAGCTATTGCCGACCTTCGAACAGGGCGCGGCCCAGCTCGACCACTTGCCATTTCCCACGAGCTCGGCGCTGCCGGTCACACCGCGGTCGTTGCCTTCGACGAGCCAACCCTTGCCACCCTGGAGCACGAACGCACCGCCCTGCTGGCCACCCCCGGCCGGGTTGCGAAGGGGAGGGGTGCTGTCGATACGCCAGCTGTCGGCGCTTGTGGGCGAGCTTTCGACAGTAACGGAGCCAGAGTTGTTGGGGGCCATGAGGTAGGCAGTGGCGCCCGAAGCTTCGAGGTCAAACACGTCCCCGCTATTGGCCAGGATCTTGCCCGGCAGTACTGGGATTTGGCGCCAGCTGGCGCCTCCGTTGTGGGTTGACCAGAGTACGGCCTGCTCGGAACTGGGTGAAATAAAGAGCCTGCCATAAATCCACCCGTCGAGGCGGTTGGCAAAACGCACTTCGAGACCGGGACCTCCATAGAGCGCCGCCGGAAGGCTGAGGGAGCCCGGAGTGCCCTTGGGCAGACCATTTGTCACGGTCCGGTCGGCTTGTGCGGCGAGTTTCGCCGGCAACGGTCTCGCTTGCCACGTGCGGCCGGCGTTGGTCGTCTCGTCGAGGGCGAGGCAGTCGCGAGCGCTCTTGCAGGGCGCGGTGCCAAGCGCCCAACCCATGCGGAGCGAGACAAAGGTCACTGAAAGAGGGTGGAACGCGCCGGCAGCCGGGGCCGCGAGCGCCGCAGGGCTCGTGGCTACCCCAAAGGCGAGCCCGGCGAAGGCCGTGCACGCGCCAGCCGCAACGCCCCGTGCCTGCCTCGAGGTCTTGTCCCCACGTTTCATAATGGTCATGTGCCCTCAACCACGCATCGGACGGCGATGTTCCGGGGCTGGGCTGGGGAGGCCTCCCTCGCGAAAAGGGGCACGTGCCCAACAACATGAATTAGAGGACAGTTGTTGTGTCCGAGCCATCAGCGGCCGGTAATTGGCGGGGCAGCAACAAGCTGGTGAGGAGTGCCGGCGGCGGGCTGCCGTGGGCGAGAACGGGGTCGTAGCTGGGGAGCGGACCGAGCCGGGCGAACAAGTCGCCGAGTTCGCTGTAGCCCACGAAGTAAGTGGAAAGCTGGGCGGAAGTGAGGCAGGCACGCCTCCACTTGTTGCGTGCTTCGCTCTCTTCTTGGTAGCAGCGGCGCGTCATGAGGTGGAGTGCCTCCGCCTCTTGCATTTCGCCGGCGTGGACGGACACGTCGATTATGGCGTTGGCAGCGACCCGCAGCTGCATCTTCAGCTGTTGCAAGCGCACGGGCAGTCCGCCGATGCCGGCCTCGGCCATGAGGCGTTCAGCGTGGACGGCCCAGCCTTCGACGAACGGCCCATTTCTAAGTATCTTGCGGGCGAGTGTCGGCCCTTCGAACTTGCCAGCGTGGGCAAGCTGCACCATGTGGCCCGGCATGGCTTCGTGAACTGTCAAGTTGCTGATCATGGCGAGGTTGTACTCACGGTAAAAGGACGCTTTTTGTTCGGCGGACCAACTATCGGGGGTTGGTTCGATGGCAAAGCTCGTCTCACCACCTTCCTCGAGCGGGCCGGCCGCGTCGCAATAAGCGCCGCCAGCCCCCCGCCGGAACACTGGCATGAGTTCGAGTCGGAGCGGTTGATCCGGTAAGGACACCAATGCGAGCTGCCGCACCGCCTCGGTGCACCGTGCGAGGGCGGCCTCGACGCAAATGAGCAGCGTCGTGTCGTCGGGGCGCTCGCGCGCGACCGTTTCGAGGGCCGCGCTGACCGCAGCGTCCGTGCCCCTGGTGCCCCTTGCCGGGTTCCCTGGCCTGCCGGCGAGGTGCCGGCTTGCCGTCTCGGCGAGCAAGGCCTGCACCTCGTCCATCCAAGTACGGGCACGGGAGAGGACCTCGCCGGCTGGCAGCGGAGACGAGAGCTCCAGGGACAGCTTTTGCTCGAAGAGGTCGGGCCCCAGGCGCGGAGAGCGGTGTGGCCCTTCCAGCAGCTCGTGCAGGAGGCCCTCGAACTCGTCGAGAGCGTCCAGCGCCCGGCGTTGTGCCGGCTCCACAAGCGGCCGGAGGGACGGCTCGGCTTCGAGCATGCGGGTCACGTCCTCGCTTACCATGGCGACCGTGCCATGGTGGCGCCTGAGCGCAGTTTCCACGTGGACGAGCGGCGGCGCCTCTAATTGGCGCCGGGCGGCCCCAAGGCGGGCGGGGAACGCGTCGAGGCGGGAAGCAATCGCCCTCAGGCGGTCGGGGAGCGGGAGGATTTCCCGGCTCACGAGCGGGTAGATGGCTTCGCCCGGGTTGTAGAAGAGAGGATCCCAGTGCTGGCGTGCGAGCACGCTCGCGAGCCACTCGCGCCTTTTGAGCTCGCCGGCGAGGACTGCCAGGTCAACTTGCTCTTCGGCGTCCAGTCCGGCGGCAGGCAGCGCGGCTAGCTTGGCGCGTGCTGCTCCCAGGGTGCGAGCCATCAGGGCGCGGCCTTCCTCGGACAGGTCGTCGAGCTGGTCGTCGAAACGGTGGTCTCCGAGGCTGGTGGCCCACTCAGGGCTCAATCGCAGCATGTCATCGATGGCTGCGGCCGCCAGCCGGCGAAACTCGGCCCTGGCACCGGGTATATGCTCGCTCATTTCCTGAAGTCTGGCCGAAGGTCGCCAGTCGTGCACCCGGGCTAGCCTGGGAGCGTGTCGAGTGGCCCTGTGACGAGCGCGACGGGCGATTATGGGGCGACGGAACCCGCCAACGCCAAGCCGCCCGTGCTCCAAGTGAAGGGGCTCCGAGCCGAGTTCCATCTTCGCCACTCGAACGTGCGTGCCGTAGACGACGTCTCGCTGGCTGTCCGTCCCGGCGAGTGCCTAGGGCTCGTGGGAGAGTCGGGTTGCGGGAAGACGACGACTGGCTTGGCGGTGATGAACCTCTTGCCCAACGTCGGGCACATAGCCGGCGGCAGTATCCAGCTGGCTGGTCGGGAGCTCGTCGGGCTTTCCGAGAAGCAACTGCAAAAGGTGCGCGGCAACGAAGTGGCCATGGTCTTCCAGGACCCCATGACGTCGCTCAACCCGACTTGGACGATCGGGCGCCAGATAGCCGAACCCGTGCGGATCCACAAAGGGGCCACGAAGTCCGAAGCCCTAGAACGCGCCGTCGAGGTGCTCCGCCTAGTCGGGATGCCGCGCCCGGAAGAGCGCCTCCACCAGTACCCCCATCAGCTTTCGGGCGGTCTGCGCCAGCGCGTGATGATAGCGATGGCTCTTTCCTGCGAGCCTCGGCTGCTTATCGCCGACGAGCCCACGACGGCCCTCGACGTCACCATCCAGGCCCAGATCCTTGACCTGATCGACGACCTGCGCCGGCGGCTCGATATGGCGGTACTGCTGATCACTCACGACATGGGCGTCATCGCCGAGCGCGCCGACCGGGTCATGGTCATGTACGCGGGAAAGGTCGCGGAAGCCGCTACTACCACGTCTCTTTTCGCTTCGATGCGCCACCCCTATTCAGAGGCGCTGTTCGGTTCGATCCCGCGCCTCAACCAGGACAAGAGCGAGCGCCTCTACTCGATCCCGGGGCTGCCGCCCGACCTGTCGAAGACCTTTACTAGCTGCCGTTTCGCGCCGCGATGCCCGTATGCGACAAAGGAATGCACCGAGGTTGAACCTCCTCTCACGCCCGATGGCAGCGGGGGGGCTCCCGTCGATGCCCTGGGCGAGCACGTGTTTGCTTGTTTCCATCCGGTGCTGGTCGGCACCGGCGAGCGTGAGGCCATGGAGGCGAAGGGTGGCAATGGCGCCGGTGCACCGGTCGCTCCAGCCATGGGAGCGGGCGGTGACGTCACGGTCTCTCCCTACGAGATCTTGGGCGTCCTCGAGGCGGGAGTAGGTATTTCTCCTGTAGGCGACCACGTGAATGCGGGAAACAGCGAGCAGCGCGCTGACAGGCTTGCTGGTAGGGAAGCGGTGCTCGAGGTCGTGCGGCTCGACAAGCAGTACCCCGTGACCTCTGGCGCTGTTGTCCAACGCTCGGTAGGGACCGTCAAGGCGGTGTCGGGAGTGTCGTTCACTGTTCGGCGCGGGGAGACTTTCGGCCTCGTGGGCGAATCGGGCTGTGGTAAGACGACGACGGGCAGGCTCGTGGTGGCCCTGGAGCGACCGACCGGTGGGACGATCCGCTTCGAGGGCGACGACCTCTCGGCACTTCGCGGTAGGCGGCTCAGGTTGCGCAGGCGTGAGATGCAGCTCATGTTCCAGGA
>JAJZYO010000175.1 GCA_021798075.1 Actinomycetes bacterium | reverse complement strand
CGCCCAGCACTACATAAAGGGGGACCAGGTGCGCGAGGGCGCGCTCAACCGGGTGGAGGCGGTGATCAGGGCGTACGACCCGTGCCTCTCCTGTTCCACGCACGCCATCGGCCAGATGCCGTTGGTGCTCGACGTGTTCGGGCCGGGCGGCGAGCTGCTCCGCCGGGTGAGCCGCTCAGCCGAGCAGTAGCTGTCGTACGTTGCACGAGCTCTCTCTGGCCGAAGGCCTGGTGGCCAAGTGCGCCGAGCTTTGCCGAGGCCGGCGCGTGCTGGCTGTCCGGGCGCGCTGCAGCGCCGGCATCGACGCAGAGGAGCTAGCCGCTGTTTTCCCGGTCGCGGCCAAGCAATACCCTGGCGGGGAACTCGAAAATGCCACCTTCGACCTCGAGGTGGTCCCGGCTCACCTCGAGTGTTCTTGCGGGTGGGCCGGCGAACTGCCAGGGGACAATGTCGCCGGCCACATCGGTATCTGCCCGGGTTGTGGCCGCCCAACGGAATTGTCCGGCGGCCTCGAGCTCCTGGGGCTCGGCTACGCCGGCGACGCCGGGCCCGGCTAGTTCAGGCCGCAGCCGCGCTGCCGGCGGCTGGTTGGCCGGCCACAGCTTCGCCAGGTTGGGGTCGCTCGCCGGCACCGGCAGGCGCCCCGAGCTGAGCGGCTATGCGGTCTCCAGCTCGGCCGTGCCCCAGCCGCTCGACGATCTCGACGTGGGCGCCGGCCAGGGCGGCACGCTCCATGACTAGGTCCACGATGTCTTCTGTCACCCCGGGCGCCTCGAGGTCGGGCGCGGCCAGCAGCCGCGTGCCCCTGTCGCCGAGCCGTCCCGGCTCCCAGTAGTCCCGCTCGACCCAGAGCCACTGCACCTGGCCCGCGCGCACCGCGTCCCAGACCGGCTGCAACCCCCAGACGACGTGGCCTTGGCGGTCCGCCTCGTGGAGGGCCTCCAGGTACTGCGCCGTGTGCGCTTGCCGCCAGGCCGTGACGAGCGGCGCGGCTTGCTCGGCCACGTCGGCCCTCGACAGCATGGCGCCCCAGACGGGTACCTGCCCGATCACCGAGGACGTGTGGGGCGAGCGCCTCCGGTACTTGGCCATCAGGCCCTTGCGGCCCAGGAGGACGAGAGGCAGCCGCCCGACGATGGCGACCCTCTCACCGATGGCCCGGTCTGCCGACTCGAAAGCGGCCAAGCGCCGCTGGCGCGGCGTCCAACAGCTGGCGTACAGCGCCGAGTCGTCACGCCGTGCTCGCCAGAGCGAGGGGTTGGGCACCTGCCAGTCACGGACCTCGGAGAGGCGCTGCGCCCTGCCTTCGAGGAGCCTGAAACCAGGGCCTCGCAGCACGAGGGCACGGTAGGGAGGGAAAGCCTCCAGGGACTCGAGGAGGTCGCGGGTGGCAAACCTCGGGTTGATGGCCACCCTCTCGCGAGGCGAGAAGGGCAAGGGCACGACAGCGGTCTCAGCCGCGCTCACAAAAAGGGCGAGGCCGTGATCGGTCGGGCCGCTCTCGGCGGCGCGCACGGTTTCGCTGAGGCGGGTCTCCATGTGCTCGAGCGCCTGGCCCTTCAGCTCGTGCGCCAGCCGTTCGCGAGCCTGAGAGGCAAGACGGTGCAGGTTCGTCGCGTCGTGAGCCGTCATGACGGCTGCTGGGGTCGTCCAGAGGAACAACGACACCGACGGCCCAACACTCACCGCTTGTAGCTGGCGCAGCGAAGACCAGCTGAGCACGGCTTCCCTCTCCAGCTGACCGGCGAGGCCGGCCGTGCGTTTCATGCAGTGAGCTTCACGGATGTGCCAGTCCAGCTCGGAGTGAAAGACAAAGTTCAGCCCACAAACGGGACAATGCCAAGTAGCCATGGACCGCTCCTCTCCGGGTTCGTCCACTCAGGCCATATATACCCACCCGACGGCAGGCCCATGACGGCCGTGTGCAGGGCTGGTGCAGCCCAGGTGGAGGAGGCCCGGTGGGACGAAAGCCGCGTGTCGCTCCTTTCGGGCGCGCTCCGCTCGCGTAGGCCATTGGGCCAGGAAAGGGGGACCAATTGCCCTAAAGCCACCCGGGCGTCTGCCGCTAGAAGGTAAGTGAGGCCTGCCGGGACGGGGGCCGAAGTTAGGAGGCAAGGGAAGTGAAGGTCTGGATCGAGCACGAGTACTGCACCGGGGACGGCCTCTGCGAGGAGCTGTGCCCGGCGGTGTTCGAGATGCGCGACGACGGTCTTGCCCACGTCCGCGTGGACCGGCATGCGACAGTGGACGGGGAGCCGGGCGCCTTTCTCGTCTCGGGTGAGCTCGAGTCAGACGTGCTCGATGCGCAGGCGCAGTGCGCCGGCGAGTGCATTTACGTGAAGCTCTGAATGTAAAGCAGGGACGGATAAGGATTTTGGGGGGTGTCGGCATATGTGGTTGACGACGTGGGTGCCTAATTGGCTCAGCGTGTGGGCAGACGAGAACCGCTTCTTCGAGCGCGTCCTCCTCACGCCTGCCGGCCGGCTGGGCGGCCTCAGGTGGCGCCGGCGCCTACGGCGTGCCGGGCAGGAGCTTTCGGCGGACTGCGAGGCCTTCTTGTCGGGTCGCCTGGCCGAACGTTTCGGCAGTGGCGTCACCTCGGTGCCGGCGTGGACCTGGACCAACCTCCTGGCCCACGGGAGTGAGGAAGATCTTCAAGCTGAGCTGAGGCGCTCGGCCGCCCCAGGCCTGGGCGAGAGGAGGTGGCGCCGGGCTCGTACCTACTTGGCAGGGGAAGTACTTCGAGAGGCCCGCTCTTCGGGTTCGCTCGCCCGGCTGCAACGCGAGGTGCTCGTGCCTCTCGAACTGGACTTGGCGAGGAGTTCCGAAGTGGTCGCGTGGTGGCCAGCCCAGTGGGTGGCGGCCGTCGAGAGAGCTCTGCACCAGCCCCACCGTGCCAAGCAGCAGTAGGCGCTTCGCCTCCAAGCGCTGGGTCGGGGCCGGGTCGTACCCTGAGCTGGCCCTGTCCAACGACCGTTCGTGCGGTCAGCGTTTCCGGCCTACCGCCATACTCTGAGCCCGCCATGAGATATTGACGAACTGGTGCAAGAGCAGGACCTCTTGTTTCGCCAGCCCGGCCTCTCTGGCGGCTGCGTATATGTCCTCGGGCGTCACCTCGGCCAGGTCGATGACCTCGAGCGAGGGGCCCTCGAGCTCGAGGACGATGTCACGCTTCTCTTCGAAGGTGATGCACGAACCACAAGACCACCTGTCCATGTGCGGGTCTGTAACGGTGAAGTGGCACGAGTAGAACTCGGGTTCGTCCGGTGACACAACCACTCGGCCACAGTGCCTGCATCTGATCGGTGCGGCTAGCTTCATGACCAGCTCACCTCTTTGCCAAAGGCACTCTGGTGCGCCCCGCCGACAGACGAGGCACACCACCCGACGCCGACCGGGTAACTTCACCAGCGGCGCACGACCCCGGTCGAACGTGCCGTCTGGCATGCACCAGAGTGCCGAGTTAAAAATACCAGCGGCCCACGGCCTCGGCCCTAGGGCCGAAAGTCCCTAGGCCAGACAGCCTCTGAGGATGCTACCGGCTTGGTGCTCGAAAGAGCGTGGTCGAAGCGCGGGCTTTTCCCCCAGGTGGTTGGGCCTTTCGGCCCTACCAGGCGGGCGCCGCTGCGACGTACCCTGCCCTCGCGATGGGCGAGACGGGGGTTGCGGGCGAGAAGGAAAGGGCGCTTTTCGTTCACGACTTCGTCGATGTGGGACGACCCATCGAGGTGGCCGAGGACTGGTGCCACGGCGATGGGAGCCGGCTCGAACCTCTTGCTTCGGCCGCGGGCCAGGACGCCCACGAACTGCTCGTCAGGATCGGGCCGTCCTGGGCCTCGGGGCGGATCTCCCGCGACGTGCGCGTGGCCCTCGGTGCCTGTCGCGAGCGAGGAGCAGGCCTCGCCGTCTCTATCAGGTGGGAGGCCGTGCAGTTCCCTGGGCTTTTCCCAGTGCTCGACGGCGACCTCGAGTTCGCCCCGATCGGCCCCTCCGAGTGCCGTGTCATCCTGTCGGCTTCCTACGTGGCGCCGCTCGGGGAACTGGGCCGGCGCCTGGACCGTGCCGTCCTGCACCGCGTGGCCGAGTCGACCGTGCGTTCTTTCCTGGTCAGGCTGGCCGCGACCCTGGAGTCGACGGACGAAGCCGGCGACGTCACGCTCTGACCGTCAAACTGTCCCCCTCACCCAGAGATGCCCATCTTCCCACCGGAGGGGGCGTAAGTCGGCTACGACGACGTCGGCGCCGCCCGCAGCAGCTCGCTCGCCCACCCCGACGACGGCGCCCACGCCGGCCGCCCGGGCGGCATGGACGCCAACCGCGGCATCCTCGAGCACTACCGCCTCGGCCGGTGGCACGCCCAGGCTCTCGGCTGCCAGCCTGTAACCCTCGGGGTCGGGCTTGCCTCGGCTCACGTCTTCGGCACCGACCAGCACCGCCGGGCGAGGTAGGCCGGCGGCGCGCAACCGGGCGAGCGCCAGCTCTGCACGGCCCGAAGTCACTACGGCCCACTGAGGGGCCGGGATCGATTGGAGCAAAGCCAGGGCGCCGCCGATAGCGCGCACGCTGCCGGCGTCTTCGATCTCGTAGCGGTTGATCCGAGCCAGTTCCTCGGCTTGGCGCTCCCGAGGGACGAGCATCGCCACCGTGTCCGCGGACCGGCGGCCGTGCACCAGCCCTTGCACCATCTCGACGTCCAGACCGAGCCGGCGGGCCCAGCGGCCCCAGGCCGAGGCGACGCTCTCGTCCGAGTCGACCAGGACGCCATCGCAGTCGAATAACACCCCGCGGCAGCTGAGGACCTTCACGGTGCTCACCTCACCGGGACCCGGCTCATGGCCTCGAACGGGCGCCGCCCGCTCCCTTCGGGGCTAGCCGGCGGGGCGGTTGCGGTAGCGCCCGACGAGTTCACGGGAGGCGATTTGCATGCGTACTGGCGGGAGCCCTCCAGCGATCAGGGTGAGGTCGTCGAGGACCATGCGACCTATCTCGTAGAAAGCTTCGGGGATGCCGCCGGCCCGGTGGGCGGACAGCACCACGCCGTCGAGCTCTCGCGCCCGGTGGTCGGAGGGGACGGGCTCCTCGGGCCACACGTCGATAGCGGCGAGCAGCTCGGCCAGCCCAGAGGGGACCGCCCCGGCCTCCTCGAGGACGCTGGCCGGCAGCCATGGGTCGTACACCCGGACCGTGGCGCGGAAGGCAGCGAGCAGGGGAAGGAGCGCCCGGC
>JAJZYO010000174.1 GCA_021798075.1 Actinomycetes bacterium | reverse complement strand
CGGCTGCCGGCGCCACGGCTGCCGGCGGCACGGCTGCCGGCGCCACGGCTGCCGGCGGCACGGCTGCCGGCGGGTCCCTCGCGAGTACCGGCGGGCCGGCCGGCTCCGACGCCAGGAGTATGGGCAGCGCGACCAGCGCCGGCGCCTGTATCACCCACAAGTGCTGCGAGGTCTGGCGAGGCGAGGACCCTGAGCGAGAGCGGCGCCAGGAACGCGGCGCTCGCACCGCTAGGTACTACCAGCGGATCACCGGGAACCGCCATGGTTGCCGCCAAGCCGGCAGCAAACAGCCCCTCCGCCACTCCCACTTGGCAGTATCCAGTCCACCCCAGCCGTCTTGCCCGAGGCGTTGGGCATGGTTTGCTCACCGTAGGAGTAATCAATCCGGGCCCAACGGCTGAGCTTTGCCTTTCCCCTGCCACCTCAACTGCCGCCTCGACGGCGGAAGCCACCTTGGCCGCCAACGCCATATCCCCCCCGAAATAGCGTGACGGCCCCTTGGCACCGAGCGCTAGTTGGCCGGGCTGGAGCACTTCTACTCCGGGGGCAAACTCCTCGACGGCCGCCACTGCCGGCTCCCACCAACGGGCCTCACTGGCCAGGTCGCGTGCCAATACCTCAAGCCCGGGGCAACAGCTCTGGGCCTCTCGCCGGCGCATCCCTACTCGCACGCCGGCTGCGCGCGCTGCCGGGGATACGGCTAAAACGCCTTTGGCGCCCACCAATGCAACGAGAGCCGCAGGGGGCCGTCCTGCCACGATGACGGGCCAGTAAGGGCAAAGAGCCACGAGTACCCTCATCTGGCCAGCCACCACCTTCTCTAGCGCTAAGCAGGGTGAGGCAGCACCTGCACCCGCTCGGCACGAAGAGGGCTCGCCGGCACAGGCTGGGGGACCTCGGGGCCTGGCCAGAGGGCCTCTGGCCCCACACCGGCAACCGACACCCGCTCTCCAGGCTGCAAGTGACCGTGCCCTTGGGAAGCTGGGCCGGCGTGAGCTGGGCCGGCGTGAGCTGGGCCGGCCGGTCTCGCTTGCAGTAGGCCAGCTGGCTCGCCCAGGGAGATACGCCCTCGCCGCAGTTTCGAAGCGCTGCCCCTCCCCGTCGCCACAACCTCGATCTCACGTCCAGCCAAGTAGCCGAACCCGTCCCCGAGCCCCCGCCAACTGCCACCGACGACCTCTAAACGAAGGTCGGGCCGGCCGGGCCATCCCGGACAAGCAAGCACGACCAATGCAGCGCCGCTCTCGCGCGACCTCGCCTCCAAGTTGCTGGCCTCGACCTGGCGAGGCCGCAAGGGAGGGCGCAAGACCACTACCTCGAAGCCCTCGAGGAGTGTTGCAACCACGGTTGCCCACCTGGGCCCGGGCGAGGGAACAAGGGCCAACCGCCCAAGGTCGACTCCGGCCTGGGCGGCCGCCACCAAACCGAGGTCCGCCACCCCCACGACCGCACACCACGTCCCTCCGGCCGATGGCCCACCAAGCAAGGCCAAGGCGAGTGAGGTGACACCGACCGTGGACCGGCTGGCAGCCGAAGGGCCGCTGGCAGCCGAAGGGCCGCTGGCAGCCGAAGGGCCGCTGGCAGCCGTGGACCGGTTGGCGACCGAGGGCCCCATGCCCAGGGAGACCGTACTCCCGCGCCTCAGCCCTCCTTCGGGGAAAAGGCTGGCCAGACCGGCTACGAGCGGGAGCGCACGGTCGCCGGCAAGGCCCGTACGCCCTTGGACCGTACGGAGGCTGTCCTTCGCTCTCGCCAGCGCCTCTTGTCTCATGGCGGCACTATATACAGAATGCGAACGTCAGTTCGTAGCAGCAGACCGGCTTGCGGCCGGCCTCCTCCACTTCAGGTGGACCTACCGCCGCCAAGAAGGACGAGCCCCTGCGCCTAGTGCCAAGGCTCGAGTCCGCCGTGAGAAAAGTAACAACAGTCGCAGAGACAAGGCCACTCTCATGACAAAACTGGTCTATTTGATCGGTCAAAAGTATCAACAGTGGCCGCCTTCAGGCGACTCTCAGCACATTTCAACCGGCGAGCTGGGTCCGTGGGAAGATCACGAGCTCGGCCCCAATTGGTAAGTTGTCTACATGACCAGCCCAGGCCCTGACGGGGCATCTATTGGACCGGTGACCGAGCAGCGCAACCCGCGCACATCGGAGATCGACGTACTCCCCACACTCGAAGTCCTTCGCCTACTCAACAGCGAAGACGCTCGCGTCCCGCCGGCCGTGGAGAAGATACTCCCCGTCCTCGCCAAACTCGTCGATGCCGCGGTTGACCGCACCCGGCGAGGTGGGCGCCTCCACTACTTCGGCGCCGGCACCTCGGGCCGCATAGCAATGCTCGATGCAGCCGAGCTCCCCCCAACCTTCGGGGTAGAGCCGGGGTTTGCCACCGCCCACCTCGCCGGCGGAGAAAATGCTGCCCGTCTTGCTGTCGAAAACGCCGAAGACGACTTGGACGCAGGACGGTCCGCCGCCCAGGACCTTGGCCCCAACGACATCGCTATCGGCGTCAGCGCTAGCGGATCCGCCCCGTACGTGGCCGCCGCTCTCAAGCGCGCCCATGAAAAAGGAGCACTTACGGCGCTCGTGAGCTCCAACCCTGCCGCCCCCCTCGGCGAACTGGTCGACTTCCACCTCGCAGCGGACACTGGGCCCGAGGCGGTGACAGGATCGACCCGCCTGAAAGCAGGAACCGCCGCCAAACTCATGCTAAACGGTTTCTCGACGGCCCTTATGGTCCGGCTTGGCCGCTCCTACTCCAACATGATGGTCGACATGGTGCCAACCAACCAGAAACTTCGGGGCCGCCTCGTACGCATCCTCGTCCAAGCCACTGGAGCAGACGAAGATAGTTCTCGCGAGGCCCTATCCGCAGCCGATGACAACCTAAAGGTCGCCCTTGTCGCGATGCTGAGCGGTTCGCCAACGCGAACCGCCCGAGAAGCACTCGAGCAAACTGGTGGCCAAGTGCGCTCCGCTATGGCCCTCCTCGGGACCGGCGCGGCCCCAGCCGGCGCGGCCCCAGCCGGCGCGGCCCCAGCCGGCGCGGCCCCAGCCGGCGCGGCCCCAGCCGGCAACTAGCCTGCGTCCATGGCCCGAGTGCTAGGGATAGACATCGGGGGAACGGGAAGTCGCGCGCGCCTTTCGGTCGAGGGGGTCACAGTAGGAGAGACGACAACGTCGAGCGCGAACCCGTCAACAGTTGGCCTCGCCGAGGCCCTCCGCGTGGTGGACGAGCTGCTCGAGCGGCTTCCCTTGGAGGACCACGGCACGCTTGACGCGGCTTGCATCGGTGCCGCCGGCATCATCGGCGCCTCGTCCGAGGCGACCAAGATGTTCACTGAACGGCTCGGACCGCTTACAAGCGGAGGTCCAGTAGCAGTGCTCCCCGATGTCGCCCTGGTCCTTCCCGCAGCCGGGCTCGACAACGGAGTGGCGCTCATCTGCGGCACGGGTTCAGCGGCATTTGGTCGTAACGGAGACCTTTCCGTAAGGGCAGGCGGGTGGGGTTACCTAGTCGGCGACGAAGCGAGCGGGTATTGGCTTTTCCGCCAAGCCCTGCGCACACTTCTCCGGCTCGACGACAGGCGCCAGCCCCTCAGCGAGCTCGGCGCTTCGCTGCTCGCCGCCACTGGGACCACCACCGCGGACGAGCTGCGGGACCAATTCTACAAAGACCCCTGGCCGGGACGATGGGCTGCCTTGGCCACCGTCGTGCTCGCCTCCCCCGACCCGGCGGCTCGTGCCATTTTGGACGAGGCAGCCAGGGAGCTCGACGTGCTCGTGGGTGTCGTCCTGGAGGGCCTCGGCAACCCCCTCGGGCTGCCGGTGGTCCTTGCCGGCGGTCTTACCTCCGACGCCAGGTTTTGCGACATAATGACCGGCTACTTGGCCAGTTGCCGACCTGGTTCGACGGTCTCGGTACTCCGCGAGCCACCGGTTGCCGGGGCCGTCCGTCTCGCGGCCCGTGCCGCAGAGGGCATCAGCTGGCCCGTCGCCTCCTAGATCCCGCTACGCCCCGGCTCGCCCGCCACAAACAAACTCTGGCCCCTCACGCAAAGGCCCGCCCTTACCTCGTGAACGGCGGCGCTCACCTCTCCCACCCGCGCAGGAGGGTCGGTGGCCGCTTCAGCCCCGCGACCTGCCGGGAGTTCCACTCCTCCGAACCGTCGACGTTCGCGCTCTTGAACACCGGGGGCTCGATACCCCGGCCGGCGAGCAGTTTGACCGTTTCCACCACGACCGTCTGGATTATGACAAGGCCCATCACGCTCGATAGGCCGCCTACCTTCACATCGTCGCCCACTGCGATAGCGGCGTCCCCGAGCGGCGCGTGGTTGTCGATCACGAGGTCCGCCACATCTGCCAGCTTTATGCCGAGACCACCACGGGCCTCCACCTTCGCCGAGTGCTCTCGGGATACTACGGCTACTACCTTGGCCCCTCGGCCCTTTGCCGCCTCCGCAACCTCGATCGGTGCCGGGTTCCGGCCGGCATTGGAGCTAACGAAAAACACGTCCCCCTTCTGGACGGGCTCGGTAGCGAGGATGACCTCACCCAGGCCGGGAAGACGCTCCAAGAGCGAAGCCCGCTTCCCAGGGTGCACCATGAGCCAATCAACCAAGACGGCATTGACGGGGACCAGGCCGCCAGCCCTGTAAAAAGCCTCCTCGGCCACCATATGCGAGTGACCAGAGCCAAACACATGGACCAGCCCGCCAGACGCAATAGCGTCGGCACACCAGCGCGCGGCGAGGAGGAGCGCGTCGCCGTCCCTTTCCACTTCGTCAAGGTGGCGTCTCACTTCGGCAACGTACTCGAACGTTTCGGATCCCATGATGTTCCCTTTCCTTCGTGCTCCCAGCGAGTGGCCGCGAGGGCCTCGACGCCAGCGCTCGCGACGACCGTCCCTGCTTCCCCGGTAAGTGGCGAGGCCGCGACTTCTCAACAACCCTGCATTTCCTCACCCGGCCCGAACCCACAGGCCGCAGTCGGCAGTACCACGCCCTGCAGGCCCAAGCCGGCGCCGCCAGCCAAGGGCCGTGCATTTCCGGCAGCGTACAAGGCGGCGCCCGCAACCAAGACCCAAGCCACGCCGCCTCCTCGAAAGTACGCTCGCGCGCCGTCCAGCGCGTCCTGATGTCTCCCGACGCCATCGGGCACGAGGGTCACCTTCCCAGTACCGACGGCGCCGGCGAGCCGGCGGAGTGCCCCTTCCGCCAACACGGCCAAGCGG
>JAJZYO010000173.1 GCA_021798075.1 Actinomycetes bacterium | reverse complement strand
CGAGCCGGTCGGCCAGCGTCATGGGTAGCACGAGCCCGCCGTTGGCGACTGCGTTGGGGTCGTCGAAGGTGACCTCCAAGCGGTCCAAGTTGCGCGATGATGGTCGCATCTAAAAGGTGCCTCCGTTCCTGGGCCGACTGGTTGTTTGGCGACACCAATTCTCCCAGGCCGGAGGCAGCTTTTGGTGGATGCTCAGGCAGAACTACACGTCCCTAGGCGGTGGATCCAGGCTTAAGCTTATCCTATAGGTCTCTTAGGCGACCTGCGGGAGAGCCCTACGGCTGCCGAGGAGCCGGCCAGTGCCCGTCGCCGCATCGAGTTCGTGAACGGCGACGTGTTGGCGCTCGGGCCCGAGCACGCTGGCCGCTACGACCTCGTGTGCTGCCACGGCGTCGCCATGTACCCCCCGTCGCTCGAGGAGACGGTCGCCGCACTTTGCGAGGCCTGCTGTCTGGGCGGAATGGTCTCGCTGCTCACGAGGAACCGGGCCGGCATCGCCATGCGGGCCGGGATGACAGGCGACCGGGCCGGCGCCTTGGAGGCCTTCGACGCCCGCCACTACAAGAACCGCTTGGGGATCGAGTCCGTCCGCGCCGACGAGCCCGGGGAGGTGCTGGCAGTTCGACGATGCCGGCTGCCCCATTCGCTATTCCCTCTTCGCGGTCTTGGACGATCCTGCCGATGAGGCAGATGTCCGGGCATGGCTGGCCCGAGTTTCGCAGGCGGTACCGCCCGACCTCGGAGTGGCCGACCAGATCGAGGCCGCCGGCGCGTCGGGGATAGCCTTCTCTACCGTCGAAGGCTCCTACGCGGCGGATGTCAGTCTCGTGACCTGGCGGCGAGATCAG
The DNA here is from genome assembly GCA_021798075.1 of Actinomycetes bacterium. The sequence continues at coordinate 4,390 of JAJZYO010000173.1, read as the reverse complement.
CCTGATCCTGAGGGGGCAACCTGACCCTCCTCTGGCCGCGCTAGGCGGAAGTTTGATCGGCTTAACGGGAAAGCCCCCCGTTGTGCAGGGGGCTTTGTAAATCGATGGCCTCGGTTCTGACTACATGGGGCTGAGCTCCTTGGGGATGGCGGGAACACCGATCAGCTCGAAGGCCCGGCTCTGGAGAGGCGTCGGCGTGGAGAGCTTGGTTATGCGGACGCCGCCGGCAAAGACGATCGTGCTGCGGGTCAAAGTGGCGAGCTCATTGAGCAGGCTGCCGAAGCTGTGCACCTCCTCGCCGTCGGCACGGTGCTGGGTGTGGGCTTTTGCGAGCGCCCCCTCCGAGCGACGTGCGGGGGCCACTGGGTCGGCACTCTCCTGGGGGGGGGCCTCGTCGGCGAAGGTGATGGGCGCCCAGGCCTGGCGGAGGTGCCGGACGAGGTACAAGGCGAGCATGCAGATGAACACGTGGGCCCGGGCCCGGTCCTCGGTCCAGTGGAAGATGGGCCGTACGTCCAAGTCGACGGTCTTCAAGCTGCGGAAGCCGGCCTCGTTCACCTTCAGGTCCTTGTAGGCCCGGAGGAGCTCCTCTGGGGGGAGGCCCTCGGTGTGGGCTGAGCTGGCCCGCACAACGTACACTCCGTCCAGGGCTGCTTTTTCAGCGATCTTGTCCTCCTTGCGGGAGAAGCTGAAGCTGTCCTCCCCGATCACCAAGTCGAAGTGCTTGGCCATCTTCTTCTTGGTCACGACCTTGCCGGCACGGAGGGCGATCTTGTCCTTGCCCCGTAGCGGCCGACGCTCCCGCCCCACGGCCGCCTTCACCTGGTAGAGCAGGGCCTCGGTGGCTTGGAGCAGCTCGGTGCGCTTTCGTGCAAGCTCCTTGGCGAGGGCTGGGTTCCTGCAGGCCACGAGGCGTTCGCCCGGGTAGTCGGGGTGGGATATCTCGGCCAGGTTGGCCTCGTCGAACAGGCTCATCTGGAGCGCCCCGGAAGAGGCGAGGACGGCTATCGAAGGCGCCCGCAGCGAGGTGAGCCAGCCGAAGCCCCCGAGGGCTTTCAGGCCCTCGATGCGGGCCGAGGTGATCATGCCCCTGTCGCCCACCATCACCACGTCCTCGAGCCCGAAACGCTCCTTCGCGGCCTTTGCGGCCGAGGGGAAGGCCTTCGGGTCGGCGGGGTTGCCCGGGAAGACCTCGACCGCGACCGGAGGGTCCCACGGGCACAGGTGAGGCCGTAGTTGACCTGCTCCCGGTCCCCCTGGCCGTCGCGGGAGTGGCCGTGGGCGGCGAGGGGGCAGTGGGTGCCTTCCACCCACGAGCTGCTCAGGTCGTAGTAGACCATGCCACCAGCTGCCAAGTGGCGCCGGACGAGGGCCTATTCGACCCTCCCTTGACGGGCAAAGAGCCAGTCCATCGCCTTGTAGACCTGGTCGATCGTCGCCCCGGCCACCCGGAAGTCCTCGCCGAGCGTGCTAGAGGCGGCCCACCAGCGGCGGGTGGCGAGCTTGGAGCCGGGCTTCACGGCCCGGGCGATGACGAGCGCCAAGGCCAGGTCCCGCTCGGGGCAGGCCGGACCTAACAACTTGGCGAGGCCGAGCTTGGCGGCCATCGCCCAGGCCGCCGCCACGGCCCCGTGGGGGAGGGCCCGCTCCACCTCGAAGCCCTCCCCCGCCTCAACGAGGTCCTTGCCGGCGAACACCGTCCAGTGAGCGGCGGCCCGGCAGGCACCCGTGGCTTGGCTCTTCGCCGGCCAGTCGTTGCCGAACGCCCGCTGCAGGGGGTTGCTAGGCAGTCCGGCGCTTCCGGGCTGACAACCCTAAAAGGACCGACCCGAAGGCAATGAGCCCCAGGGCGAGGCCTGTCATCCGCCCTACGTCCACCCCAGTGTAAGCGAGCGTCGTGGTCGGCCTCGTCGTCGTGGTGGTCGGCCTCGTCGTCGTGGTGGTCGGCCTCGTCGTGGTGGTCGGCCTCGTGGTGGTGGTCGGCCTCGTGGTGGTGGTCGGCCTCGTCGTGGTGGTCGGCCTCGTGGTGGTGGTCGGCCTCGTCGTGGTGGTCGGCCTCGTCGTGGTGGTCGGCGTCGTGGTGGTGGTCGGCCTCGTCGTGGTGGTCGGCCTCGTCGTGATGGTCGGCGCCGTCGTGGTGGTCGGCCTCGTGGTGGTGGTCGGCCTCGTGGTGGTGGTCGGCGCCGTCGTGGTGGTCGGCGCCGTCGTGGTGGTCGGCGCCGTCGTGGTGGTCGCCGTCGTCGTGATGGTCGGCGTCGTCGTGACGGTCGGCGTCGTCGTGATGGTCGGCGGCGACACTGCGAAGGTGTCAATGATCGTGGTTCCGCAGGCCACGGAGCTACCACCCCCAGTCGCAGTGCCGTTGCACTGGTTGATGTTCACTGGAAGCGCCGTCACTCCACCCGTCACGGTGCAGTCCACCGCCGGCGTTCCCGCGTAGTTGCCGCCGCCTGTGGCGGACCCGTTGCACTGGGTTACCGTGGCATTGGTCGTGCTACCTATCGGGATGCATATCGTGGTGCCCCCGGTGCCGCCCGATCCCTGGCACTGATCCACGGTGACACCCGTCGTCGCCGTGCCGGCCGGGACGTTATTGTCCACCGTCACATCGCACGTCACGTCGCTGCCGCCGCCAGTTACGATGCCGTTGCACTGGTCGACCGAGGTAACGAGTTGGTTGGATGTGGCGGACGTGGTGGTGCAACCAAAGGGCGGCAGCACCCCAGCCGCCGCCAGGCAAGCGGTGGCCGTGACCGTCGAGCTGGTGGCCCCCTGAGCGGTGAGGGTGTTGTCGATAGTGACGGTACAGGTCACCTCGTGGCCAGCGCCGGTAGGAAAGGCCGGCGGATCGCACTGAGTGACGACGGGGGCGCTGGGGCTCGCCGACGCGGTCGACGTTTCGGCGACACCGGCAAAGATCAACACGGCGGCGACGATCGCCAACGCCAGGCGCACTGGCATCCACGGGCGCAGAGAACGGGAACGGTCCACGGGACTTGCCAGTATCACGACAGGCCACAATGTCGGGCAGCCAAGGGCGGGCCGATCTCGGGTGCGAACGTCACCGCGCGCCACTCTCGGGGTGATGAGCCTGGGTTTGGCGCCACGAACGGTGGATCATCCCTGCGTAGCTGGAGTATCCGGATCGAGCCAGCACGACCAGGGCGCCGAGGGTAGCTGCAGCCAGAAGTGCAATAGCAAGTGGCAGTCTCCCCGAAACCGTCACGAAGCTGACCTTGGCGCTCTGTGAGTTCTGAAAAATGAACACCAGGATGAGCGCCAAAATGAGAAGTGCCGGCAGCACCTCGACCCACGCCCTTCCAGCCCGGGTGGAGACAACACCCGTCGGGGCCACAGGAGCGGGCGTTTGGGTGGCGTCCCGCTCGCCGTCCGGGCCATCAATACCACGAATCACGCCACCCGCAGACACAGCAGTCGAATCTTGGTTCCCATTGGAACCCCCAATCTGCTCCCGAACACAGGAGCGTAAACGCTCAAAGTGAGCTCACGAACACTCTACCGCCGACGGAGGGGAACGTGTCAAGCACTTTGAGACATCTTCCTACGACACCTTCTGCGTGAGGGTCACCACCTCCTCTCTGCGAGGCTCGTTGATCCAGGCCACCTCGGGGAGCCCCGGTGGCTGGGGGCGTCAGTGGCGGAACCTCGCAGGGTTCGCCTCATAGGCAGTCCCGAGGACCTCGGCGCGGCGCGCCCGGACCTGGCCGGCGGTGCCGTAGTGCACCGATGCAGGTGTGTGCTATCTTTTCAGCCAGTCCGCCGAGCTCTCGGCCGAGCCCGAGCCTCCGTTCGTGCGCTGTGACAAGGGGGTTCCTGACCTCACGAGCGAGTGCCAACGTGAGATACACGTGTTTCCCACGTGATGAGGCAACCCAAAGGCGGGGTCAGCAAGGCCCCGCGTAGGGTACTGGCTTTTGAGTACCCGGCATACAAGGCGGGGTGATCTGCAGGTTGAGCACACTGGGGGTCACCCCGCGCACCCGGAGGCCGTTGGTAAGTGCGAGCAGCATCTCCACGGCGGTGTACTCCTGGCCGGGCTCGTCGGGCACCTCGGCGGTCACAGTGATCCGTAACTGAGGCCAGGAAGTTCGTCGGTCATGACAGGTCCTCCTTGGAGGTAGGTGCCCCGCCAGGTCTCCGGTGACGGCGTGGACCGCCGGTTTCCCGTTCTGAGCGGGGGCGGTTTGCTTGTTGCATGAGCTCGCGGTTGATCGCTCGGGCTCCTTCGAGCTCCTCGGTCGTGCGGCGAAGCGCCTCCCTGGCCTCGAAGAGCTGTTGTTCCAGCTCGGAAATGCGCGCCGCCAGCCCTCGGTCGGCGAACCCGGCGATGAGGGCGTCGGGCAGGAGGCCATCGGAGGCCAGGCGGTTG
>JAJZYO010000172.1 GCA_021798075.1 Actinomycetes bacterium | reverse complement strand
CGTAGAAGTCCCGAGCCCGCAGGGGTTTATGCGGTCCCTGGCGACATGGGGAGCTTCCGTCACTGTACGCGTCAACCTCCCCGAGGGCGCGGAGATCCAAGTGTCGACCGCCGCCGGGGACATTGGTGCGGAAGGCTCCTACGCAGAGGCGAGGCTCGGTACTGCCTCAGGGGACATCTCGATGGACCGAGTCAGCGGAGATCTCAACGCGAGCACCGCCAGCGGGGAAATAAGGGCTTCGTTGGTAGAAGGCAAGGCCGAGCTCACGACGGCGTCTGGCGACGTCGGTTGCGACCTTCTCCACGGGCCCGCACGCATCCGGACAGCTTCGGGCGATGTTACGGTGAGAGAGGCCCGCGCTCACATCTCCACGCAGACGGCTTCAGGCGACGTCCGGGTAGGTGAGCTCCGAGACGGGTGCCAGCTTCAGACGGCCTCGGGGGACCAGGAGCTCGAGCGCGCCGTCTCGGGGCGCGCCGAGCTACAGACGATGAGCGGCGACCTCGCTGTCGGCGTACCCCGAGGCACCGACGTCGCGGTGGACGCGGAGACCTTGACGGGCAACCTCTCCTCCGAAATAGAGCTCTCCGCTGAACGGCCAAGCAACGAACCAACGAGCCTCGCCGGCACCGGGCCTGATGGTAGCCACCTCGAGCTGAAAGCCCGCACTGTGACCGGTGACTTGGTCATAAAGCGCGTGCCCTGAGCCGCACTCGGGCACCGGGTACATTGCTCAGCCTTGGCGCTTCAGACGGCCAGTCTTTTTCGCCCAATGCTCGGCGGCGCCGAAGGCTACGAGAGAAAGGGGCACGAGCACCGCCCCGAAAATGGCGAGCACGCCTATAAGCCCCGCCTCATGCCCGAGGCTGGCGCGGTCCAGCAGGGCGTTGCGGATGCCCCGCAGGAGATAAGTCGCGGGCGAGACGTACGACGCCCCTCGCAACCAGGCAGGAAGGACGTCGATGCTGTAGTAGACGCCCGAGACGAGCAGGACGAGTGCCTGGACCATGAACGACATCTGCTCCCCTCGCTCGGGGTACAAGAGCGGCAAGATCGCAGCCAGGATGCCGAGCCCTACTAGGCTGACGCTGCCGACGACGACCACGAGGACGACCGCAACCCAGTCCGCGCCTGGCGCCTCCAAGTGAAAAAACGGGAGAACGCAAACCAAGACGAGCGTCGTGCGCAAGAGCGCATGGCACACCCCGAAGACCGACATGCCGACTAAATGCACGACCCGCGGGACAGGCGACATCAAGGTGTGCTCGATCGTCCCCTCCCAGCGCTCCCACATGATGGTGAGGCTCATGTCGTCGAGGACGGCCGATAGGTACGCCCACACGAGCGTCCCAATGAGGAGGAACATCGTGAGGCGCGACTGCTCCCCACGGCTCACCGCACCGCTTCTCCCCGCCTCGTTGGCGATAAAGGTAATAGACAACGTGTTGACGACCCCATAGAGGAGCCACACGACCTCCCAAGCCCAAAAGCGCTTCCAGAGGTTGGCCTGGCGTTCAAAAAAGGCCCACCCGAGGGCCACTCTTCTCGGTTGGCGGACAGCTCGCAGCCCTGCAGTGCTCATGGCTGGGCCTCCTCCTCTTCTTCCTCCTCGTCCTCTTCGATACTCCGGCCCGTCAGCTCGATGAACACGTCCTCCATGCCGACCTCCTCCACGGGACGCTCGCCTGCAACTTGTTTGCGCAGCTCGAGTGGCGTTCCTTCGGCGACAAGCCTCCCAGCGGAAAGGAAGCCGACACGGTCGCACAACTGCTCGGCCTCGACCATGTCGTGGGTCGTGAGCAGGATCGTCACCCCGTCGTCGCGCCGTGCCTCGGCAACGAAGGACTGCACCTCGCGCTTGCTCCTCGGGTCGAGCCCCGTGGTCGGCTCGTCGAGCAGGAGCAAGCGGGGAGACGACAGGAACGCCCTCGCTACCGCCACCTTCTGCTGCTGGCCGCGCGACAGGTGCAACATGGGCTCGCGGGCGTGCTCGTCGTCTAGCCCAAGGCGCTGGAGGATGGCTACACTTGCACGGCGCACCTCCGGACCGCTCACCCCGTAGACCCTCCCGAAGAAGAGCAGGTTTTCCATTGCCGACATTGGCTTGAAGAACGAGGGATCTACCGAGACACGGTTGAGCAAGGGCCGCACTTGCGCCGCCTGCTTCACCGCGTCGTAGCCAAATACCTTTACCGAGCCCTGGTCGGGGAGCAGCAGCGTCGAGAGTATGCGGACCAGGGTCGACTTGCCCGACCCGTTCGCCCCGAGCAGTCCATAGATCTCGCCGGCATGTACACGGAAGCTGACCCCATCCAGGGCAGGCCTCGAGCGCGACCTGCGGGACCTGTTGGCTCGATGGCGCGACGAGGCCTTGACTTTGAAGGCCTTAGTTAGATCCTCGACTTCGAGCGGCAACAACTGCGGCTCCGGGACGGTCACTGTTATCCTCTCCTCTCCTCTCGTGGCGCGACAAAAAGGCAAACGCCTTGGTCTTGCGTAAGTCCCTCGGGCGCCCGCCAGCGCCCATGGGCTCAGCGGAGGAAGAAGGGGGCCACGTCGAGGATCCTAGTGGCCAAGTTCCAACGAGGCGACCGATTTTCGAAGGGTGCAAGTGGCGCGGTTGCGGCTGCCATTGCTTCAGTGCTGTACTGCACTGCGCCCTCGGCACGCCAGATCGGGCAAAGCTCCATGGAGGCAGCGTTAGAAAATGACCACCCCGGCTACGCTTCAGTGGCCGTTCATATCGGCCGACGCCACGACGGGCGGTTTCGTACGCGCTGGCGGGGAGGGCGAGGGCGTCTTCGCCGGAAGGCTCGCCGGCAAGCCCGAACGCCTCGACTGCGCTGTCCCGACTGCCCCGCCATCCCTCGACGCCACCGGGCGGCGGCTCCTGATCGCCAACGAGCTGAGTAGCGGGCGCACGCGCCTTTCGATCGCCCGGCTGGACCGACCCGACCAGCCGCTCTTGCCTCTATGCGAGCTCCTCGGCTCGGTGCAACAGCTGCTCTGGGATGATGCGCGTGCGCTTGTGCTCGCCCTCGTGGCGGAACCCGGCGCCGATACGGCCTCGCTCACTTCGGGCCGGCGTCAGCCCGCCGAGCAGCCCGACCCCGAGTTCGGCCGCGGGAAGGAGGGCCGCCAATCGCTCTGGGCTATCCCGCTGGCGACGGGGCGGCCGTCCCTCCTCAGCGCGACGGGGCCGTCGATCTGGGAGGTAGCGCTCGCTCCAGACGGGACGGTCGTTTGCATCTGCTCCGACCAACCCGGTGAGGCGGCTTGGTACTCGGCCTTTGTCGGCCGCCTCGATCCCGCAACGGGGGCCTGCCGGCGCTTGTACTCGCCGCAGTGGCAGGTCGCGTGGCCGGCCGTCGACCAGGCGACCGGCAACGTGGCCTTCGTCGAGGGATGGGCGAGCGACCGGGGGCTCGTCGCCGGCGAGATCTTGATCACCAGCCCCGATGGACAGCTGGAACGGCGCATCAAGGACATCCCAGCCGACGTGACCTGGCTCGCTTGGGCCGAGGCGAGGGGAACGACGGGGGGAAGGCTGTTCTACGCCGGTTGGCAGGACCTCGGAACCGGCTGGGGGTACGTGGACAAGGGCGGCAAAAGGGAGCACCACTACGAGGCGGCGGGCTTGCTGGGCTCCCGTTGGCGGCCCTCGCTCGCCCTTTCCGCTGACGGAGAGGTCGCGCTCGCCTGCCGGTCGGACGAGAGGACCCCCCTCGAGGTCGTCGTGCTCGGCCCCGCCGGCGGGCGGCGAGCCTGGGCCAAAGGAGAGGGAGCGGCACCGGCGATGTCGGTCGTGGAGGGGTCGTGGGAGGGTGGCGGGTGCCAGGAGGTCCACGGGATCCTATTGGTGCCCGACGCCGGCGCCGCAGGGCTCGTCGTGGTCGCGCACGGAGGCCCGACCCTCTCCTACCATCACGGCTTCGACGTAGCGCGCACCAACCGACTGGTAGCAGAAGGATTTTCGGTGCTGCTCCCCAACCCTCGTGGCGGCTCTGGCCGCGGGCAGGGCTTCGCTCGAGCGAACTTCGGCGACCCCGCGGGAGCCGAGCTAGACGATGTCCTTGCCGGCGCCTACTGGGCCTACCAAACGGGCCTACTCCCCCAGGGCAAGCCCGCGATTATGGGCGCCTCCTACGGGGGCTACCTATCGGCCGTCGCGGCTTGCACCAGGGGGGAAGAGATCGCCGCCGCCGTGGTGCACGCGGGCATATCCGACATCGCGAGCTGCCGCCACACTGCCAACAACCCACCATTCTGGGACACCTTGATGGGCGGGGCGCCCCACGACCCCGAGGCGCGCGACCTCTACGTCAAACGCTCGCCCGTGTACATGGCGCACCATCCCGTGGCGCCGACGCTCGTGCTCCACGGCCAAAACGACACTTGCGTGCCGGTGGGGCAGGCCCACGAGCTTTATGCCACGCTCCTGTCTCTAGGTGGCGAGGCCGAGCTGGTCACCTACCCCCGCGAGGGCCATCAGCTCGCCGAGGCCGACCACCAGGCCGACCACTGGGCGCGGACGCTGCGTTGGCTGAGCACACACCTCCAGCTCGTCCCCGACGGCTAAAGAGCTGGCTCGGCATACGCCCAAGCGTGTCCCAGCGGTCCGGCTCACGCGCGCTCGGGTGGGTGCCGGTCCCAGGCTTCAATGGTCGCCAATGACCTCTCCCAAGGGGACAGGCACAGCCACGGGGCGCTTTTGGAAGTCTCCGGTTTCTTCCAGGCTCCGGCCACTGAGTGCCGAGAGCGCGAGCTGGAGAGAAGGCCCGCAGGTGCGGCCCTGGCAATAGCCCATGCCGCAACGAGTCACGTTGCGTACCTCTCGCACCGTCGCCGCCCCTTCGCCGATGGCCTCGCGTACCGCGCCCCAAGTCACCTCTTCGCAGCGGCAAAAGAGGGTCCCGGCCTCCAACCACTCGAGCCACCCCTGGCCGACGGGGTAGAGAGGTTCTAGGCGCCTGGCGAAGGCACGGGCCGAGCTGAGCCGCCGCGCGTGGCGCTCCCGCTCGCGGCCGGCCCGGTGATCGCTGAGCCCTAGGTAAGAAGCTGCAGAATGGCCTGCGAGCTCCCCCTCGAACTCGGCGACATCGGCCCCAGCCACTCCGGCTAGCTCGCCGGCAACGAACAGGCCTGGCACCGAGGTCACCATGCCGTCACCCCACGCGATACGCGCCGCGGGCTTCTGCGGACTGGCGGTCTCGCTGGCCCCAGCTGGCGTGCTAGTTCGAG
>JAJZYO010000171.1 GCA_021798075.1 Actinomycetes bacterium | reverse complement strand
CAAGTGGCATCGAGGAGTAAGCGGGACCCCGTGTAGTGGAGTTGACAATAGGCACCTGTTAAAGGTGTGTGCCGTCTTGTCGCTTAGATCTCGTGGCCGCGGCAAGGAGCGGTCCTTGGCCCGACGGCGCACCCTTCACGGCCAGGCTACTTCAGCCTGGCCGAGGTGGCCGAGGGCGAGTCGTCAGTGCCCCAGCTGCTCGTTGTTGCCCCCTTGCCAGCAGTACCTATGTGACACCGCTCATCGTAGCGCCTTACAAGCGCTTGCGCAAGCGCTTGTACGCGGGAGCTCCTGTGCTAGCGTCGGGCCATGGGCGACGTGGCACGAGGTGGGTGGGTGGCTTGGTGAAGTCGGTGGCTACCATGGCCGACGTCGCCAAGCGCGCTGGGGTTTCGGTGTCGACGGTGTCCCATGTGGTGAACGGGACGCGGCCCGTAAACGCCGACACCCGGGACAGGGTGTTGAAGGTCATCGAGGATACGGGCTATTTGCCCAACCGGGTGGCCCGTTCGTTGGTGACGTCGGATACCCATCTGATCGGTATCGTAATGTCAGCGCTTACGAATCGTTTTTTCGTGGCGGTGGTAGCTGCCATAGACCGTGCCGGGCGCAGGCGAGGCTATAGCTCGGTGCTTGCGGATAGCCGGGATCAGGTAGCGTCGGAGGCCGAAGCCGTCAATATGCTCCTCAGCCGACGCGTTGACGGGGTGGTGCTGGCGCCCGCTGGAGGTGATAGGCGAGCGGTCCTCGACAAGCTCTTGGAGGAGCAGGTCCCGACAGTGCTCCTCGACCGCTTCATGGACGATCGCTTCGACCAGGTGGGAGTCGAAAACGTCGAGTCGACGGCCAGCCTGGTCGAGCACCTCGCCGCCCTCGGGCACACGCGGATTGCTTTCGTTAGCGGGCTTAGGAGCTTGCCCACGACCGAGGAACGGGTGCATGGTTACGAGCTCGGGCTTGAGCGGGCGGGGTTGAGCCGGGACCGCGAGCTTGTCGTCTCAGGGAAATCTGCTGCCGACCCGGCGCAACGTGCCCTCGGCGAGCTCTTGCAACGCAGGAACGCACCAACGGCCGTGGTGTCTGGTAACAACTACATGACCATAGGGGTCCTCAGGGCACTTCGCGAGCGGTCGTTGCGCGTGCCCGAGGACGTGGCGGTTGCGGCGTTCGATGACTTGGAGTTCGCCGACGTGTTCCAACCGCGGCTCACTGTCATTGCCCAACCGGTGTCGCAGATAGCGAGCAAGACCGTTGAACTGTTGATTAGGCGCATGGCTGACAAAGACGGCACGTCAGAGCCGAGGCGGGTCAGGCTTCCCGGTGTCTTTGTCCATCGGGAGTCGTGTGGTTGTTTGGCGAAGGAGACCTCGGCGCGCCGTGGTGCCGTACCAGTTGCCAGCGCGGGGGCGCTCAGACCCCATGGCGCTCGGCCCGCCGGCTAGCCGCGCGTATGGGGTCCTGCTTGCTTGGCATCGACATCGGGACTGCATCGACGAAGGCCGTCGTGTTGGACCAAAGCGGCGCCCAGCTAGGTGCCGCTTCGGCCCCCATCAGGCTCTCCGAGCCGCGCCCGGGCTGGTCTGAGTCGGACCCCGAGGATTGGTGGCAGTCCGCGGTTGCTGCCGTCAAGGGGGCGCTTGGCGCTGCCCAAGTACCCATCGGTGCCATCGGCCTGTCGGGTCAAATGCACGGGGTGGTTCTCTCGCGCTCAGACGGGGAGGCCCTGCGCCCAGCGATGCTCTCGCTCGACCAGCGCGCGCAGGAAGACCTGGCGGCCTACCGCGCGCTTCCTCGCGAGACGCTGTCGGCACTGGGCAACCCTTTGGTGCCTGGTATGGCCGGCCCGCTGCTCCACTGGTTGGCGTCCCACGAGCCAGATGTCCTCCGGGGAGCGGCCTGGGCCCTTCAGCCCAAGGACTGGTTGCGCCTGCGCCTCCTCGGCGAGGCGGGGAGTGAGCCCACGGACGCTTCGGGCACACTGCTTTTCGACTTGGCAGCGAACACCTGGGCATTGACCGTGGTGACGGGCCTAGGCCTCCGGCCCTCGCTGCTTGCGCCCCTCGGCGAACCCGGAGCGCTCGCGGGCCCACTTTCCAAGGGGGCAGCCGCCCTGCTCGGGCTGCCAGCAGGCACACCTGTTGCCTTCGGTGCCTCCGACACAGCGGCCTCATTGGTCGGCACGGGCCTCTCGGACGCCGGAGCCGTCCAGGTGACGGTTGGTTCGGCCGCACAGGTGGTCACCCTGCGCAACGCCCCTCACCCTGACCCGGAGCGTCGCTACCACGTGTTCGCCGCGGCAAACGGGGGCCAGTGGTACGCGCTGGCCGCCGTGCAGATAGCAGGAGTGGCACTTTCTTGGGTGCTCAAGACTTTCCGAAGCACCTGGGAAGAGGCCTACCAGCTTTTTGGCGCCGCGCCAGCGGGCGCTCGCGGCGCCCTCTTCGTGCCCCATCTGACCGGGGCGAGGTCGCCGGCGATGGACAGTTCCGCGAGAGCCGGGTTTTTCGGCCTCGAATTGGCGCACGACCGCGCCGATGTCTTTCGCTCGGTATTCGAGGGCGTAGCGTTTTCTATTGCCGAAGCCGCCCAAAGCCTCCCAGAGTTCGGCCAAGTCCCATTTGCGTACCTAGCGGGGGGCGGCACCCTTCACGGTGCGTGGCGGCAGTTGCTCTGCGACGTGCTTGGGAAGACCCTGCTAGTCGTCGACGACCCGAATGCCTCAGCACGAGGTGCGGCCCTTCTCGGTGCCCGTGCTGCAGGCATACCGGTTGGTCCACGAGACGGGGTGCGTTGGACGAAGAGGGTAGAGCCCGACCCCTCGGCGCATGAACGTCTAGCGGCTACGTTCGAACGTTGGAAGCGCGCGGCCAGGAGCTCGGGCTCCTACGGAGGCGTTGGTGATATGTCCTGAGAGCTCGCCGCCTATCGCGGGAGCGAGGTCGCCTCCGCCGGCTCAGCTCGCGTGGCGGGCCCCGACGACGGCGGCGTACCCAGTTGTTCGCGTGGTTTGTAGGACGACCGCTTGCCGAGCATGGCACTCGCCGTGGCGGCGGCAAGGCACGCGGCAACGGCGAAGTCGAGCGCTTCATGGAGCCCGCGGCCGAAGGGTACTGCTATGAGCTTGGGGAAAAAGGACCGCCCGGTGAGGAAGGTGGCCTGGCTGCGCGGCAAGTGTGTGAGCACGCCACTCGGGCCGAGGAGCTTCTCGATCGGGTTGTAGCCAAGGAAGGCGGCAAAAAGCGACGAAGTTGGCGGAAGATCCGCGACCTTGCGGGCGGCGGCTGCGCCCACGCCGTGGGCCGTGAGGCCGTTGAAGAGCGACGTGGGCAGGTCAGCCGACAGCCCCACGATCATTAGCGTGAAGAAGATGCCGATGGACAGCACCATTGCAGAGTTCATCGTCGTTGCCCCCATGCCCGAACCTTGTCCGCGCTGGTCCGGCGGTAGCGAGTTCATCATCGCGGCCCGGTTGGGCGCAGCGAATAGGCCCATTGCTAGCCCGTTCACGAATATGATCAGCGCAAACAGGCCGTATGGGAAATTGACTGGGAGCAGCTCCAGGAGCCCGAAGCTGAGGGCGGCGGCGAGCATGCCCCCAGTGGCGAACGGACGCGCTCCGAAGTGGTCCGAAAGGTAGCCCGAGACGGGGCCCGCCACGAGGAAGCCTCCGGTCAGGGGGAGCATGAATATGCCGGCCCACAGGGGTGTGTGCGCAAAGCTATAGCCGTGCTCGGGCAACCAGATGCCTTGGAGCCAGATGATGAGGATGAACATGAGGCCGCCGCGCCCGAGGGCCGCCATCAAGCTTGCGACATTGCTAGCAGCAAAGGCCCGTATGCGGAACAGCGAGATCATGAACATCGGCGCCTCGACCTTGGTCTCGATCCATCCGAACAGAGCCAGTACCGCGGCTCCGCCGATGAGGGCGGCCAGCACCAAGGGGTCCGTCCAACCCATGGTGTGCCCGTCGTAGGGCTCAATGCCGTAGACGATCCCGACCAGGAGGGCTATCAGCCCGATGGCGAAGGTGGCGTTGCCCAGCCAGTCGACCCTAGCCGGGCTCCGCACACCCTTGTCCTTCAAGTTGACGACCCCCCAAATGGTGCCTACGACGCCGACTGGGACGGAAACCCAGAAGACCAGGCGCCAGTCGAGTGGCCCGAGGATTCCGCCGAGCACCAGCCCGATGAACGAACCAGCGATGGCTGCCACCTGGTTGGTCCCAAGCGCCAGGCCCCTCTGGTTGGGCGGGAAGGCGTCGGTCAATATGGCGCCGGTGTTGGCCATGATGAAGGCTCCGCCCACCCCTTGGAAGATGCGCATGACGATCATGTAGAGAGCGGCCTCTCGACCGTGCATCCAGGTGAGTGACAACATGATCGAGAAGACGGTGAAGATGGCAAAGCCCATGTTGTACATCCGGGCGCGCCCGAGCATGTCCCCCAGGCGCCCGAAGCTCACTACCAGTACGGCTGTAACCAGCATGTAGCCCATCAGCAGCCACAAGAAGTAGCTCGTGTTGCCTGGTGTGAGAGGGTCAAGCTTGATACCGGTGAAGATGTCAGGCAGGGAAATGAGCACGATCGAGGCGTCGATCGTCGCCATCAGCATCCCGAGCGTCGTGTTGGACAGCGTGGACCACTTCCCTTTGTAGGGGTCTTCTGCCCCCACCTCTTGGCCCCCGCGCCGCTTCCCATTGGTCGTCCTCACATCGCTCATGCCCTCAGTCTCCTATACAGGTACGCCTGAGCGTGACTGGTTTTCGAGTCAACACTGGCGTGCGCCCACCGGGTTAGAGTTGGACGCGTATGTCCGACCAAGGTGGCTGGCCGCGAGGACCGGGTTGGGGTGGCGCAGGTGGACCGCCGTCAAGGTGGGGTGGTCAGGGTAACCCGAACCCGCCCTCGTGGGGAGCTCCCCCGCCAGGGGTACCAGTGGCGCCCGGCCCTTCGCCCTACCCGAGTGGCGGGCAGCCACGAGGGCCCTACGGCAACGAGCATCTCGAGGCGGCGTACCCTCCCCAGCTGCCCTCAGGTATGTACCTGGACCCGATGAGCGGTTTGATGTTGCCCGAGGGGACCCAGTTGGCCAGCGTCTCCCGCCGCATAGGTGCTTATTTCCTCGCTTTCGTGCTCCCCGTAGTCACCTTGGGCATCGGGTACCTGATCTGGGGCGCAGTGGTCTGGGGAAGGGGCCAGACGCCGACGTTCCAGGTCCTTGGCATGCGCTGCTGGCGCCCCGAGACGGGCCGCGTCGCCGGC
>JAJZYO010000170.1 GCA_021798075.1 Actinomycetes bacterium | reverse complement strand
TCGGTCTGGACCAGCGAGCGGAGGGCGTCCAGCGCCACCTCGGCCTTGGGCTCCTGGATGAAGCCGACGACGGCGTTCACCACGACCACACCGAAGATGACGCCGGCATCGACCACGTTCCCGAGGCTGAGGGTAATGGCACCGGCGACCAGCAGCACGTACACGAGCGGGTGGTGCACCTGGCGAGCAAGGCGGACGAGCGGCCCGGCCACAGCAGGGGGCGGGAGCTCGTTTGGCCCGAACCGGGCGAGGCGTTCACGGGCCTCATGGGTGGGCAGCCCGCTATCCCCGTCGGTCTCGAGCAGCAGGACAACCTCGTGCGCGACTAGGGCATGCTGCAGGTCGGCGACCGTCGACCCTGACGGTCGCATCTCAAAGGGAACGGTGGTTAGGCAACTTGGCGCGGCCTTTCGACGGACGTGGTACTAAATTTAAGGCGAGCCGCGGCTCGGTTTCAGCTCAGCCTGCTCGTAGATACTCAGAACCGTCGGCGACGTGGCGAGCATCAACAATCCCGGGTAGCGCGCTGAGCGGCCTCTTGCTGCAGCACCGCGGCGACAGCGAAGCTCATGGCGGCGCCCAGTGCGCCGAGGATTGGCGTCGTCGGCATCAGCTACGGGCTCGACAACGCCCACGCCCTGATGATCGGTGCACTTCTCCGGTCCGCACACCTGTGGATCTACCGCCCTTTTCCCATCTCCGGGTAGGGCCAACTGTCACAACGTCCTGGTTACCAATAGGGGCACTACCGGGTTCGAAGGGCGCTTCTTGGCGTCGTTCAGCGGGCAGCTGCCACGAGTTCGTTGCCCTGTTGTCGATCTCCGAAGACTACGACCACCCGACGGCACCGAGATGGTCCGCCGGCTCGTCCAAGGTCGAGAAGCTCTTGTGCGCACGGCGCGCTCGGTCTTCCCCGCCGTGGAGCGAGCCCACGACCAGCCGGCGGCCGACCTGCTCACCCAACGCATGCAGGTCCACGAAAGCAACGCCTGGATGCTGCTGCGAAGCATGCTCCAGCCCTAAGGCGGGCCAGCACGCCCTGGACACAACCGTGAGCGTGGCGGCCGGCCGCCACTGGGATGCTCTCCTATACCAGGCGGGGCTTTTAGTCTTACGTCACGGCTCCGCCCGGGTAGAAGGAGCGTCCGCTTGGGCAGAGGGCAGGGTGGCCGTTGGCTCAGTTTGGGCTGAAGGCGGAGCGACAGTTCTTGGCTCGCCCGCTGCATCTAGCACCGCAGCCACCGGAGCGCTGGCCTTCAACGCCATACCACCCAGAGCGCCGAGCAAGAACCCGGGCCCCAGGTTGGCGCCGAGCCGGTACAGGAAGGCCCCCGCACTCGTGGCAGCCGTGTGATAGGCCGACGAGGTCTCGAACGTGGTCCAGGCTGCCGGCCCTATGACGAACCAGGCGCCGGCGGCCAGCGCCATGAGGGCCGCCAAACGAAGACCGTCACGCGCGCCCGCCGCGGCTGACGACGCCCAAAACAAGACCATGATGCCGGCGAGCACGCCTACCGCCCCCGGCACGAGGTGCAGCAGCCAGTTGTTCGTCGTCCACTGCCAGGAGGAGCCGGCAGTGACACGAAAACCGAACATAGGGCCCACGAACGCCACTATCCCACCCCAGGCCGCCAGAAGCGTTATGAGCAGGCCCGTCCCCGCGGCTACGAGCGGCCGGTACGACCAGGCCAAGGGCAGAGCGATCTCGAGCTGGCGCCACCGGTGGCGAGGTCCGAACTGGGTAACAGTCATTGGAAAATGCCTCCCTTCGCATTGGAAACGGCCCGCGCCGCCAGGTAGGACAAGTCGCCAAAGGCCGTCTCCACCGCTCCGCTATGTGTGAGTACCTTTCTACACTCCCCTTATGCCCTTCAAGTCAGTCCGCCTCCTTTTGCTAAGGACAAAGTTTCATCCTGCCCCCGCGGCCGCTGGTCCAAACATCGGGCGGGTGACACGGTAGCCCGCAGCCGCCTTCACTGGCCCGTCCCAAAACTGACCGATGTGTTCTCGCTCCAGCCACATCTACCAGAAAATGCGCTGGTTCTGGCCAAAAAACCGACCGATGCGGCTTGCACCGAACCACATCTGCAGGTTTTCGCGCCATCCCGGGCCCGCGGGCCGGGGCCTCGCCCGCCGGCGCCACATCGGCGACCACCCAGAGCGTTGCGCAGGGACGCTGCGCCCAGCCCGAGCCCTGCGGGTGCAACGCGCTCCTGCGAGCAAGGACTGCAGGCTCCCCGTCCCCCTGGCACGACGACGGGCCCACCCCTCGGTGCGCTTCCTGCCACCCGCCGGCCCCCCAGGCACCTGCACCTCGCGACAGGCCACACCGCCGGCGAGGCCCATGCCCCTGACCTCGGTTGTTACCATCCCGGGAGCGAGTAGGTCAGAATGTTGCAAGACCTAAGGAGGCTGCAAGTGCCGGCGTTCGTTTTCCCAGGGCAGGGGTCCCAGAGGCCAGGGATGGGACGCGCTTGGCGCGACCACCCCAGTTGGGAGGTGGTCCAGGACGCCTCCCGCCTCGCCGGCCGGGACATCGCCTACCTGCTCCTCGAGGCAGGCGCCGGCGAGCTGGCCGAGACCCGCAACGCCCAGCTCGCCACCTTCGTGATGGGCCTCGTGGTGCTCGACGCCGTCGAACGTTTGGGCGTCGAGCCGACCGCCTGCGCCGGCCACAGCCTGGGCGAGTACACCGCCCTGGTAGCCGCCGGCGGCCTCGGCTTCGACGACGCCGTACGCCTGGTGAGCGAGCGGGGCGAGGCCATGCAGGAGGCGGCCGAGGAGAGCCCGGGGATAATGCTGGCGCTCTCGGGCGTGGACGACGAGACCGCCCGCATCGCCTGCCGGAGGGCAGACGGCGATGTGTGGCTGGCCAACTCCAACGCCCCCGGCGAGTGCGTGATCGCCGGCCGGCCCGACGCCGCCCACCGTGCCGCGGAAGTGGCGCGCGAGCTGGGCGCCACCTCCGTCAAGCAGCTGGCCGTGAGCGGGGCGTTCCACACTGCCCTGATGACCCCCGCCCAGCCGCGGCTGCGCAAGGCGCTGGAAGAGGCCACGTTCTACGCGCTGGACGTGCCGGTGGTGGCCAATGTGGACGCCCTCCCCCATGCCGAGCCCGGGGAGTGGCCCTCGCTGCTGTCGGCCCAGCTGCGCAGCCCGGTCCGCTGGCGCCAGAGCGTGCTCGCGCTCGCCGAGCGGTTAGGGGCTGACGGCCGGGCGGGTGACCAGCTCTTCTGCGAGCTGGGCCCGGGTGGGCCACTGTGTCCGCTGGTACGGGCAACTGCCCCCTCGGCCCGGACGCTGGCCATTGCCGCGCCCGACGACCTCGACACGCTCGTGGCAACACTCGCCGGCGAAGCGGCCGTCGCCCCGGCGGCCCACGCCGGCCACGAGGGCGAGCGCCTCTACCTCTTCGAACGCCTGGTCGTGAGCCCCTGCGCCGGGCTCTTCGAGCTCCCGCCCCCTGCCGTAGCGGCTGAGGGTGGCGGAGGAGGCGCCGGCGAGGCCGGCGCCGGCGAGGCCAGCGCCAACGCCGCCCTGGCCAACGGGGCCGCGGCCACCGAAACCGCCGCCGGAAGCGTGCCACGGCCGATCGCGATCGGCGACATCGTCGGCCTGGTGTCCGGCACCGAGGTGCGGAGCCCCTTCGCCGGCGAGCTGATGGGGGTGCTCGCCCACCCGGGCGAACGTGTCCAGCCCGGCCAACCCCTCGCCTGGCTCAGGTCCCGCTGAGCCGATGGCGCCCCACAGCGGCCCCTCGCCGGCAGCCAATGGCACCGCCGGATGTGCCATCACCAGCTGGGCGAGCGCGCTCCCCGAACGGGTGGTCACCAACACCGACATAATGACGCTGTTCGACACGAGCGACCAATGGATCGTCGAACGGAC
This sequence comes from Actinomycetes bacterium, assembly GCA_021798075.1. Next base: position 1,380 of record JAJZYO010000170.1, on the reverse strand, counting down.
CGGGATCAGGCGCCGGCGGGCGGCCGACGGGCCCTTCGTCTACCCGAGGCCGCCGGCGTCGCCTCCTGACGGCTTGGGCACCACAGCGCTCCTCGCCACCCAAGCGGGCCAGGCCGCGCTCGAAAAGGCCGGCCTCGCAGGCAACGACATCGACCTCCTCGTCCTCTGCACCACCAGCGCGGACCAGCTCGTGCCGGCGACCTCGTCCCCCGTCGCCCACGCCTTGTCGATAAGGGGCGGCGCGATGGACATCAACGCGGCCTGCGCCGGGTTCACCTACGGCCTTGTCACCGCCGCTTCGTTCGTCGCCGCCGGCGCGGAACGCGTGCTCCTGATAGGCGCCGAGACCCTCTCGCGCATAACCAACTGGCATGACCGTTCCAATGCCTTCCTCTTCGGCGACGGCGCCGGCGCCGTGGTGGTCGAAGCAGTCCCGGGCGAGGCGTCACTGCTCGGCTGGGACATCGGGGTGGACGGCTCGCTTGTCGCCCTCTGCTACGCGGACCACGGTGGCCCGGGCATGGCCATGCGCGGCCAGGAAGTCTTCCGGAGGGCCGTGCGCATAACGGTCGAATCAGCCCTCCGGAGCCTGGAGCGGGCCAAGGTCGCAGCAGCCGACATCTCGCTCTTCGTGCCCCACCAGGCCAACTCTCGCATCATGGACGCCATCGCCGAGCGCCTCGGCATCCCGAAAGAACGCATCGCCTCCGTGATCGAGGACACGGGCAACACGTCGTCGGCCTCGATCCCGATCGCGCTGACGGCGGCCGCCGACACCGGAAGGCTCTCTGCCGGTGACCTCGTGCTCTTCGCCGGCTTCGGCGCGGGGATGACCTGGGCGTCCGCGGTGTGGCGGTGGACAGGGGCGCGGGCGACCTCATCACCACCGGCTACCCTGCCTGCCAACTAGTGTTGATTTTTCATCGAGTCCTGAACCTGAGACTGGGAGGAAGAGATGGGGCCCGAAGAGTCCTTTGAGCAGTTCAAGGAGTGTGCAGTCGAAGTGCTGCAGGTCGACCCGGCCAAGGTCGTCCCCGAAGCACGTTTCGCCGAAGACCTCGATGCCGACAGCTTGGACCTGGTCGAGCTCGTCATGGCGCTCGAGGAGCGCTTCGGCATCGACGTGCCAGAGTCCGAGCTCGAGGGGGTCGAAACTGTCGAGCAAGCGTTCAAGGTAGTGTCCTCCAAGCTCTGATGCTCGCCCTCAGCCCTGGTCCCGACGGCTCAGGTGCGCTCGCCGGCCGGCGCGTGGTCATCACCGGCCTCGGCGTGGTGGCGTCGTGTGGCGTCGGCACCGAGGCCTTCTGGCAGGGCCTGCTCGAAGAGCCCCCCGTTGGCCGCGAACGCCCGGTGGTCGGCTTCGACGCCAGCCACCTCTTC
>JAJZYO010000169.1 GCA_021798075.1 Actinomycetes bacterium | reverse complement strand
GGGGATGTGGAGGATCTTGCGGCTCTCGTCGCGAAGCTTGTGCTCCTCTTCGGTCTCGTCGTCGACGAAGCGGCCTGCCGACGCCAGCACGTTGAACGCGATCGGGCCGGGGAAGACCTGCACCGGGGGGTAACCGGCCGCCGAGCCGTCGAAGGTCAACATGGCGGCCTTGTCCCCCACCTGGTGGACCTGGGCGGCCAGCTCCTCGACGCCCTTGCGGCCCGCGCCCGAAACCGCTTGGTAGGTGGACACGACGAGCCGGCGCAACCCCGCCTCGTCGTGGAGCGGCTTCAGCACCGGCATGGCCACCATCGTCGTGCAGTTGGGGTTGGCCACTATCCCCTTCGGCACCCGGTCGAGGTCGTCGGCGTTCACCTCGGGCACGACAAGAGGCACATCGGGGTCCATGCGCCAGGCCTTGGAGTTGTCCACGACCAGCCCGCCCGCCCCGGCGACGACGGGTGCCCACTCCTTCGAGGCCGGCGCCCCCATGCTGAACAGGGCGATGTCCACGCCGGCATGGTCCGCCCGGGCCACGTCCTCGACGACGACGCCGTCGAGCACAGTGCCCGCCGATCGCTCCGAGGCGAACAGCCGGAGGCGGCCGACCGGGAAGTGGCGCTCCTCGAGCACGCGCCGCATGACGCCGCCCACTTGCCCGGTGGCTCCGTAGACGCCGACGCAAAGACCGCCTCCCGGCCGCCTGTTGCTCACAGCCCTCCCCCCCAGTCGAGGCCGAACGCCTTGTGCAGGGCTATTACCGCCCGGTCGGCGGCGGACTCCCGGACGACGCAGGTGAGGCGGATGGCCGAGGTGGAGATCATCTCGATGTTTATGCCCTCGGCTGCGAGCACTTCGAACATCATGGCCGACACCCCGGGGTTGGTCTTCATCCCGGCACCCACGATCGACACCGTCGCGATGTCCGGGTCGGCGAACACCCCGCTCGCGCCAAGCTCTCTCTGCAGCTCGAGGGCCACCTGCTGGGCGGCTTCCAAGTCGTCGTGAGGGACGGTGAAGGAGATGTCCGTTATCCCGTGGAGGGAGACGTTTTGCTCGATCATGTCGACATTTATGAGCTTGTCGGCGAGGGCGCGGAAAAGCTTGGCGGCGACCCCCGGGTGGTCGGCGACGCCGGCCACCGTGAGCTTGGCTTCTGACTGGTCCGAGACCACAGCGGAAACTATGGGCTGCTCCATGGCACTCTCCTTTTCGACCCACGTCCCCGGTTCCCAGGTGAAGCTCGAGCGGACGTGGAGGCGTACCCCATGGGTGCGGGCGAACTCGACCGAACGCATGGCGGGCTTGGGGCACCCCGCCGCGTTCATCTCCAGCATCTCCTCGTAGCTCAGCCTCGCCAGCTTGCGCGCCCCGGGCACGACCCGGGGATCGGCGGAGAACACGCCTGAGACGTCGGTGTAAAGCTCGCACGCCTCGGCGCCGAGGGCCTTGGCCAGCGCCACCGCCGTCGTATCGGACCCCCCGCGGCCCAAGAAGGTGACCTCCCGTCCCGAGGACACCCCCTGCGCGCCTCCTATCACCGGGACCCGGCCCGCCAGGAGGGCGGCCTCAATACGCGCTGGGCGCATTTCGAGGATCTTGGCCTTGGTGTGCTCCCCGTTGGTCAGCACGCCGGCCTGGCTGCCGGTGAAGCTGTCCGCCGGCACGCCCAGGTCATGGAGGGCCATGCACAAAAGTGCCATGGCCTTGCGTTCGCCGGCAGTCACAAGCATGTCCATCTCGCGCCCCGGCCGGGACTTGGACACCTTGGCCGCCACCTCGAGCAAGTCGTCGGTCTCGTGCCCCATAGCCGACACCACGACGACGGGCCCGTTGCCCCGCTTGTGCACCCGCGCGATGTAGTCGGCGACGCTCTTGATCCGCTCGGCGTCGGCCACCGAGGTGCCGCCGAACTTCTGCACGAGGAGAGCCACGGCCCTGCAGGCTACCAGCCGGCGTTCTTCGGCTACGCTACGGCGCCGTGCCGTCTGAGAAGCGTATCCAGCAGCGACGCAACCGGACCATGAAGGAGCTGCGCCAGCAGCAGGAGCAGAGGCGCCGGCGTCAGCGCATCTTCTTCGGAGGGACCGGTGCGGCGATCGTGATCGTGGTGATCGTGGTGGTAGTCACCGTCGTGACCGGAGGAAAGAAGAAGACCGCCACGCCGCCGACCAGCTCGGGCTCCTCCACGTCGACGACGGCGGCGACCACATCGTCCACGGCAGCCCCTGTCTCGGTGCCCCTGCTGGCCGCCCCGGCCAAGGTCGGGTGCCCCCGGCTCAACGGGAGCTCGCCCCACTACACCCACTTCTCGGCGAAACCGCCGATGTGCATCGACCCGGCCAAGTCCTACACCGCCACGATCACCACCACTGCCGGTACCGTGACCGTGAAGCTCCGCGCGGCGCAAAACCCGGTGTCGGTCAACAACTTCGTGTTCCTGTCGCTGTACCACTTCTACGACGGGACCGCGTTCCACCGGGTCTGCACCGGTTTCGTGGACCAAGGTGGCGACCCGACCGGCACCGGGTCCGGTGGGCCGGGGTACTCCTTCGACGGTGGCAAGCCCAAGAGCGCGAGCGTGTACACGGCTGGGGCGCTCGCCATGGCCAACTCGGGGAGCCCGAGCAGTGACGGCAGCCAGTTCTTTTTCGTGGTCGGCAAGGGTGGTTCGCAGCTGTCCCCCAACTACAGCTACTTCGGCCAGGTGACGAGCAAGTCGAGCCTCGCCGTGCTCAACAAGATCAATGCCGGGGGCACCTCGCCTTCGGCGACCAACGGGAGCTGCCCCCCCAAGGTCGTCTACAAGATCACCAAGGTGACCATCACGGAGTCCTGATGCCCCCGGACCAGGGGCGCGTCAGGCGATGGCCACCAGCGTCACCAGGAAGCCCATGTAGGCCGCCACCAGAGCGCCGGCAGCGGTGCGGTTGACCCCGCGGCCAGCGAACGCTAAGCCGCCGGCGAGGACGGTCATACCTGCGTAGGCCGCCCCGGTAAAGACGCTGCCCCTCCCGAGGTTGCCGAGGGCGAGGCCACCGAGCGCGGCCGGCAGCATCAGACCGCCGACGACGTTGATCGTGTTGGAGTTGAGGGCTTCGGAGAACATGGCCGCGCCCTTGCCCTGCCGGGCCAGGTACACGGCGGCCACGGCGTTCGGGAGGCTGGTGACGGCAGCGAGCACCACCGCTCCGACCACGACTTCGGGTACGCCGAGGTCCGGGCCGCCGACGGAGGCGGCCTGTTCCATGACCGCGCTCGCTACGACAACGGACACGAGAGCCACGGTCGCCGTGGAAGCGCTCGACCGCAGCCTGGGCCCGGCCGGCGGTGGCTCGGCCTGGGAGACCTCCTCGCTCTCTTCTTTCACCGCCTCTCTCAACCACCGCTGGGCGGCGCGAGGCAAGGGCAGACGGGAGGGAGGCAGCGCCGAAACGGCCAGGTAGGGGACGAAGACCGCCGACGTGACCAAGGCCGCCCCCACCGGGCCGAGGCTGTCGGTGACAAGCACAATGCCGCAACCGGCGACGCCGAGGCCTGCGACCCCTTCCAGCACGACCACCCGCCTGTGGAGCACCACCCGGCCAGCCACGAGCGAACCGAGGCCGAGCAAAGCCGCGATGTTGAAAACGTTGGACCCGAACAGCACCCCCACGCCGATCTCGTGCTTGCCTTCCAGTTGGGCGGCCACCGCGCTGGTGAGCTCGGGCGCGTCGGCCGCCAGCGCGGCGAGCAACCCGACCAGCACCTCGGTGAGGCCCAGGTGCGCCCCGATCTCCTCGAGCGCTCGGACGAGCCGCGCGCTCGCGACCAGGGTCACTACGGCCCCGGCGACGAACCCGGGCACGACCCAACCAGGCATGTGCCTTTTCCGTGACCTCTCGGGTCAGTCAGCGTTGGCCGCGGGGACGGTCGGCGCCACTGCCTGGAGGTCCTCCAGGGACCCTGGCCTGCCGCCGACCCAGACCGTGACCTCGCCGGCACCGAGGCAACGCCAGTGCCCGTCGCTGTCCCGGATGAGAGCTGTGCGCTCGTCCACGGCTGCGATGCGCAAGGCGCCAGAGGCGAGCTTCACCGTGCGGTGCGTCTTGTCCTCCGACCAGTCGCCGGCGTGGGGAAGCACAGCCAGCGGCGCCAGCAAGCCCAACCCGAGCGTCAGTGCCCCACCCCGCGGGTCCACCATCGTGTCGCCGAGCACCATGGCGCCGGCGGAAGAGGCCGCCAGGACGGTCCCGCCCGCCCAAGCCTCGACGAGGGCGTCCCAGACCGGTGAAGCCTTCAGGACCGAACGAAGGTGGAGCACCGAACCGCCCGCCAAGTAAACAAAGCGCGCCGCCCGGACCTGGCCGGCGAGCCCGTGGTCCTCTGCGTCCGCACGGCGCAGGACCATGCAAGCCTTGACCACCGCGCCCAGCTTGGAGAAATAGGTTGTCGCCGTCTCGACCGCACGTTCGGGGTGGGTGTAGGCGGCGGCTGTGGGGAGCACGACGACTTCAGCCGACCCCGATGCCTCGAGGAGGGCCGTATCGAAGACCTCGCAGCCCTCGCCCCATTCGCCACCTCCCACCAAGGCGAGCGGTCCAGGGGCGCGCACCGACTGCCCGGCGCCGCCAGCGGCGTCAGAGGACAAAGTGCCAGGTTGAGACATGGACAAACCGGAACTTTTTGCGCACGGGGGCACCAGCTAGTATGAACGGAGCGAGACACCCGCAGCAAATGCCATTAGGCCGTAGTGCCATGGCTCGAAGTCGTAGCGTTCGGGGGGAAGTTCCGGACACCGAGGAGGCCACCGAAATGCTTGAGCAGCAGCAGTTGGATTCCCTACTTACCCCAGCCGAAGTCGCGGCGCTCTTTCGTGTCAACCCGAAGACAGTGACCCGGTGGGCCAGAGCGGGCAAGATAACCGCGATCCGGACCCTGGGCGGCCATCGCCGTTACCGGGCGACCGAGATCCAGCGCTGCATCGAGCAGATGGAGCTCGCCGAGCAGTAACGCTGGCAAGAAGCGATTGGTGGTCGGAGCCGGCGTCGATCCGGCGACCTCGCACTTCCCAGGCGCATTCTGACGACCTCCTCGAACTTACGTACGCTCTGCTCGAGACACAGGATCCCTGGTCAGAGCCCAAGTCGTCGTCCCGGTTGATGCTAGCCCGTCCCGCCGAATTCGCGTCTTTTTCGCGTCCTACGCGTCTTTTTCGCGTCCTGTCTGGGGCTCGACGAAGGCTCCCGACTGCATCGTCGTCGCCACTTGGCCAGGTTGTCCGACGCGCCCA
>JAJZYO010000168.1 GCA_021798075.1 Actinomycetes bacterium | reverse complement strand
CTCGCTCCTGCGATGGCCACACCCCCTTCGTCGGTTACCGAGCCGGTGACCAGGTACCCCTCGGGTGCGATGCTTGACATGAAACCTCCTGAACGACGCGGGAGCCGTGGCGCCGGCGTGGTAGCCGGGGGGCCATCGGCCTCTGGTGGGTGACTGACAGGTGTTGGACTGCCCGCTACAGCGCCGGAGAGCGCCTCGCCGGCAGTCGGCGCGCCGGCGGGCGGCGCGCTAGCGGTCGGCGCGCTAGCGGTCGGTGCGCTAGCGGTTCGTGCGCCGACGCGTTCTCGAGCGCGGCCGGCCGGCAGCGCCTGCTTTGGGGCGGTCCGGCGGGGGACGTCCGCCGAGCGGACCACGAGCGAGAGCAGGGCGCAAACAGCGGCTGCGACCGCCGCAGTGACGAGCACGTCGTGCATTGCGCTCGTGAAACTGGCCTTGACCACGGCCTTGCCGACCAGCGAGGCGGCCTGGCCGACCCTACCTTGGAGGACGAGGCCGGCGGCGAAAGGACCATCGCCCGAAAGTCGCGCACCGGCTGGCAGCTGCTGGCTGATGGCGTCTGTGATGCGGGTGGCGAATACCGAACCGGCGACCGCAATGCCCGTGGCGACACCGAGTTGGCGCACGGTCGAATTGATCCTCGAGGCTTCTCGCACGAGTTGGTGCTCGACGGACGCCGCGGCTGCCGTCCCTAGGCGGGGGTTGACCAGCTCCAGGCCGATGCCGGCCATGACCAGCCCTGGCACGAGATCGACCCAACTGCTCCCGGTCGAAAGCCGGCTGGCGAAGTACAGGCCTGCCGCCACGAGGCCCAAGCCGACGGAGAACAGGGTCTTGGCAGGGACGTAGCGGCTGAGGGGGGCGGACAGCGCGGCTAGGGGCAAGGTGACCCCGGCGAGGGCGGAGAGGCGGAGGCCCGTGCCGGCTGCTCCGTAGGACAACCCGTAGGACAAGTAGAAGGCCAGCACCATGAAGGGCCCGAGGACCCCCATCGACACCCCGAACGCGGCGGCCGCCGAGCCCGCGAAGGTGCGCTTGCGGAGGAGGGAGAGGGGGAAGACGGGCGCCGGCACGACGCTCTCGACTGCCAGGAAGGCGACGAGCAACAGGCCTGCGCACATGAAGCACGCGAGAACGCCTGTGTCCAACCAGCCATCAAGGTTCGCCGTCGTACGCACGAGCCCGGCCACCACCACAGCGAACGCCGCGACAAGGAGCCCAAGACCGAGCCGGTCAAAGGGGCCTCGGCAGGCTGGTCGCCGAGCGGGCCCTCCCGGTCGTGCGGCCAGCGTCTGACGTAGGTGGCTGTCCCCGAGGAGGCGCTCGCCGCTCGGTCGGTCGCGATCAGCGGTCGTCCTCCCGGGGGTCGCCGTCGCCGTTGGCGCGTCCCCGATGCCAGCCGTCGTGGCGGCCACCAATGCGGCCACGGCTGCCACCGCCGCCTCGATGAAGAAGACCGCGCGCCAGCCGAGATAGGTCGTTACGAGCCCGCCGGCGAGGGGCGACGCGGCAACTGCAAGGCCAGTGGCACCGGACCAAAGCGCGAGAGCGAGACGCCCGCCACCTTCGCTGAAGGCCTCGGGCAGCAGGGCAGCTCCCGTCGGAAGCACCAAAGCTGCACCTGCACCTTGGACCGCGCGCGCCACGATCAAGACGGGCGCAAGGCTCGTAGCGCCTGCTAGCACCGACCCTGCAAGGAGGGTCGTTATCCCGGCGAGGAATGCCATGCGCCTGCCGAAGCGGTCCACGAGATAGCCCGAGAGGCCTAGGAACGCGGCGAGGGTGAGCACAAAGGCCTCGAGCACCCAGCAGAGCTCTGGGAATGTGGCCCCGGTCGCGCGCTGCACTGCTGGCAGGGTGACCGGGACGGCCATGAAGTCCGCCAGCGCTATGGACGTCGAGAGACCGACAGCCGCGAGCGTGCCCCAGCGCGCCCGCGCCTCGCCTGGCAGCCCGCGGTCTCCCGCGGCTGTCCACGCTGCGCTACCCAAGCGCACCAAGGTTGTCATCCGCTGGTTCTCCAGTGAGAGTTATCGACTCATAGCGCGGTGGCCTGACTACACCTGTCGTTACTTTGGGGTGAAATGAGCCGCCGTGCGGGCGGGGATGGGCGTGCGAGGCCGCAGGTGCGGCAAAGTGGTGGCTCCAATGGTGACGATCCTCGACGTGGCAAGGCGAGCCGGTGTCTCGCAGAGCACGGTCTCGTATGTGATGTCGGGAAAGCGGCCGATATCACCGGCGGTCGCCGAACGGGTCCGAAAGAGCATCGCCGAGCTTGGTTACAGGCCGCACGCATCGGCGCGGGCGTTGGCGACGAGCCGTTCCTCGGTCATCGCCCTCGTCTTGCCAATCCGAGCAGAGACCATGTACCGGGTGATGATGGAGTTCCTGATGGAAGTTGCGGCGAGGGCTCGCGACTACGACCAGGACGTGCTCGTCGTGACCGAAAAGGAGGGGCCCGAGGCTCTGAGGAGGGCGGCCTGGGGGCTGGCAGACGGGCTGGTCGTGCTCGATGTCCAGCTCGAGGACTCACGTTTGGGCCTGCTGCGCGACCTCGGCCTTCCGACGGTATTGATAGGCGTGCCCCTAAACAGCGAAGGGTTGGTCTGCGTCGACTTCGACTTTCATGCCGCCGGCGAGCTCTGCGTCGAGCACCTCGCCGGCCTTGGCCACGAGAGCATTGCCTTCTTGGGCGAGCCCGAAGAGGTCTACCGGGAGCACTACGGCTACGCGGAGCACACCCTGGAAGGCGTGCGGATGGCCGCCAGCCGGCGGGGCCTAACGATCGCCACCTCCGCGTGCCCGCAGGCAAAGCCCTCGCGTCCGGCCCCAGGGGGCAGCCAAGAGGCCGGCGGGCAGCCAAATGGCCCGGCGTCGCGCACGGTGGGTCTTGCTACCGCGCCGGGGCTCGTCTGGGGCACCCTCGAACAGCTTTGGGCTTCGCGCCCGACCGCCCTGATAGTCCACAACGAAGCCGCCCTGCCCGAGGTGCGGCAGTGGGCGCGTGACAAGGGGCTCGAAGTGCCGGGCGAGCTGTCTATCGTGGCGATCTCGCCGAGCGATGTCGCCGAGCAGTCCTGGTCGGGTGTGAGCCACGTGGCATTGCCGACGATCGAGCTTTCCGACATCGCCGTAGACCTGCTCATGTCCCAGTTGAACGGTAAGGAGGTGGCGAGCACGACCCTGCTCCCGCCGCGGCTGGAGGCCGGTTCGACCACGGGGCCGCCGACTGCAGCTCCAACGGGTCCCCCAGCCCCGCCGGCCTCAATGGCGCAGCCCGCCCCAGCGACGCCCCCGCCCCCGGCAATTCCCCCTCCCCCTCCCCCGGCCCCGGCCCCGGCCCCGGCCCCGGCAGGGCGCTCGCGCGGGCGCCGGCCGGCACCCGCCGCCGGGCATTAGCCTTGTTGCTATGAGCTTGACGGAGAGTGTCGCAGCTCCCGAAGTCGGTGTCGCCCCGCCGATCCCCGACATCGATGGCGACCATGAGCGAATGACCCACATCGTCCTCGAGGGAGTCGACACGGAAGAAGGGGACTTCGTCGCTGCCGGGCCGACAGTCGCAGAGGGGATCGTGATGGGCACCCCGGTCCGGGCCCTGTGCGGGAAGGTCTGGGTGCCAGGAAGGGACCCCAAGCGCTATCCCTTGTGCCCCACCTGCAAGGAGATCGCTCAACAGATGGGTTGGCCGGTCCCCGCCTCGTAGGCGGGCCGGCGGGGTGTGCAGATGATAAACGTAGGGATCGTTGGGGTCGGCAATATCGCGCCGCACCACCTGGAGGCATACCTCAGTTTCCCGGAGCGCTGCCGAGTGGTAGCCCTCGCGGACATAGTGCCGGAGAAGTGCTCGAAGGCCGTCGAACGGTTTGGCTTGGAGGCCTCGACCTTCGATAGCCACCGGCGGCTCCTCGAGGAGGCCGATGTGGACCTGGTTGACGTGTGCACTCCTCCGAGCACACACGCAGAGATCGCTGTTGACGCCCTTCAGAATGGGCGCAACGTCGTCGTCGAAAAGCCGATGGCTGCGTCCTTGGACGAGTGCGACGCGATGCTCCATGCCAAGAGCGCCAGCGGGAAGCTGCTCGCAGTGATCGCCCAAAACCGCTTCCGCACTGAGATGATGCGCCTCAAGCGCCTGCTTGCTTCGGGCCTCGCAGGCAAGGTCCTCCACGCCCAGGTGGACTCCTATTGGTGGAGGGGCTCCAACTACTACGACCTGTGGTGGCGGGGGACCTGGGAGGGAGAGGGGGGCGGTTGCACGCTCAACCACGCGGTGCACCACGTGGACCTGCTCCTTTGGATGATGGGTGCGCCCGCCGAGGTGCTCGCCATGATGAGCAACGTCGCCCACGACAACTCCGAAGTGGAAGATTTTTCGGCCGCCATGCTCCGCTTTCCCGACGGGGCCGTCGGCCAGCTGACTAGTTCAGTCATCCACCATGGTCAGCGCCAGCAGCTCGTCTTCCAAGCTGAGCGAGCGCGTGTGTCCGCGCCGTTCGAGTGCTACGCCTCGCGCGCTCTCCCGAACGGCTTCCCTGAGCGTGACGACCTGGTGGAGGCAGAGCTGGCTGCTGCTTACGAGGAGCTGGAGCCGCTCACCTACGAAGGCCACACGGGCGAGTTGGACAACGTGCTCGGGGCACTCGAGGGACGCGAGGACCTCCTGGTCGACGGCGAAGAGGGTCGACGCACGATCGAGCTCATAACAGCCATCTACGCTTCGGCCATCACGGGGAGCGCTGTGGGCCTGCCCATGGCACCCTCCCACCCCTTCTACCGTCGCGAGGGCCTTCTTGCAGCCGCTCCTCGCTTCCACGAAAAGAGCCGTGTCGTAAGCGATTTCGGGGACGTTCCGATCACGACGACTGGCGGCTAGGAGCAACCGGGGCAATCACCGCCGAAGCCGCCGGAGCCGGCGCCGGAGCCGCCGCCTGAGCTGGCGCCGTGGCGCCAACCGGAGCGAGCACGTGTTGTCGGCGCACCTCTACCGGAGGGCGCCGCCCGTCGCCTACGCGTCGTGCTTTTGGGCCTCGTCGAGCGCCTGGGTGAGCGTGTGCCACGGCAGGGTCGCGCACTTTATGCGCACGGGGAACTTGACCACACCCTGGAGTGCCTCGAGGTCGCCGAGCACAACGCCTTCGGCTGCTGCCACCTCGGCGGCGGTGCGCTCGTCGGGTCCGGCGTCGTCGGACAGGCCGGCCTCGCCGCCCGCACCGGCACCGGCCTCGCCGCCCGTAGCCGCCCCACCCGCCGCAAACTGGCCCTGGCTACCTGGGCGACCCAACCCGCC